>JAQTVG010000158.1 GCA_028706895.1 Candidatus Omnitrophota bacterium | reverse complement strand
ACCGGCGTATTAAAAAGAAAGACTGCTGAAGATTTGGGTATAGCAGGCCTGGCGGGGCGCGCTTCAGGTATCCCGCTAGATTTAAGAAAATATTTTCCCGGTGTTTATCGTGAGGCCGGTTTTAAAATGATTACCCAGGAGCCTGGAGATGTACTGGCGAGGTTACAAATGAGGTTTTTAGAGTTTGAAGAATCAGCGCGCTTAATCGGGGTATTTTTAAATAAGCTTAAGCCGGGCGAAGAAAACAGCATTTCCGTTAATTTAAGGGAAGGCATGGCAATAGGTTATGCTGAAGGATGGAGAGGGCCGGTGTTATATTGGCTAAAAACCGGGCCTTCGGGTTTAATAGAAAGATGTAAGGTAGTAGATGCCTCGTTTCATAATTGGCAGGGACTCTCATACGCTGTTTTGGGTAATATAATCCCTGATTTTCCACTTTGTAATAAAAGTTTTGATTTATCTTATTCCGGGAACGACTTATAAAATATGCGGTACATATTAAAAAACAGGATTTTAAAGGGAATAGTAACCAGGCACATTGAGCCGGAGTCTTTGAGAGAGATAGAATCTCGCGGAGTCGAACTTAAAGCGTTTATTCAAAAAAAGTTCGGAAGGTCCTTACATATCCGTGAAGTTGATACCGGCTCTTGCGGCGCCTGCGAATCCGAAATAATCTCGGCGAATAATCCGATTTATGATTTACAGAGGTTTGGCGTAAATTTTGTGGCATCGCCGCGCCACGCTGACGCGCTTTTGGTTACCGGGCCGGTATCGAGGAATATGTTTATCGCCTTAAAGAAGACTTACGAGGCCATGCCTGAGCCTAAATTTGTCATAACCCTGGGTGATTGCGCGTTAGACGCAGGTGAGTTTAAAGATTCTTATTATACTGAAAAGCAAGTTAAAGAAATCCTGCCTGTGGTATTACATATTCCGGGTTGCCCTCCAAGCCCTACGGTAATTATAAAATCATTGCTTGCGTTTCTGAGAGAGTAATACTTTAGCTAAAATCACTTGCTTCAAACGCTCTATTATGGTATCTTAAGAGCGTATTTTTCCCGTAAAGATTGGAGCCCTGCGAATATATTTTTATTCCAAAAAATTCCTAAAAAAGGAGCATATATGTTGTTTAAATTTCTTCCCAACGAATTCAATTTCTTTGACCTTTTTGACAAGCAGGTTGATTATGCTTTAAGCGCCGCGACCTGTTTTAAAGAATTAGCATCAAAAGGAGCCATAGATGAGGGTTCCCTTGAGAAGATAGGGGATATTGAGCATCAGGGGGATGAAGTCGCGCATGAAATTTTTGAGCATTTAAATAAAACATTTATCACCCCATTTGACCGCGAAGATATCCATGCCTTGGCTAAAGAGATTGATGACATAACCGATATGATTAACACTATTGTCAGCCGCTTGAAGATTTATAACGTTGTTTCTGTTGATAAAAACCTTATTCAGTTTGCTTCTGTAATTGAAGAATCAGTTAGGGCGGTCGCTTGCGCTGTTAAGGGTTTGCGTAGCGCAAAGAATTTTCAGTCTATACAAGAATCATGCGTTGAAATCAACCGGCTTGAAAATGTCGGCGATAAGATGAGGGACGTTATGCTCGCTGACCTTTTTGATAATATGAAGGACCCTATTACTTTGATTAAATTAAAAGAAATATACCAGGATGCCGAAACCGTCCTTGATGTATGCGAGGATGTAACCCACGTTGTTGGAGCTATCCTTTTAAAGCAAGCATAATACATGACACTCGCTGTCCTTTTTTTAATAATCCTTGCGCTTACCTTTGATTTCTTGAATGGTTTTCACGATTCAGCTAATTCTATAGCCACAGTTGTTTCTACCCGCGTACTCTCGCCGCGCATAGCAATAATTTGGGCTGCTTTCTTTAACTTTATCGCTTTTCTTTTCTTCGGGCTTCATGTCGCTAATACCATAGGTAAAGGGATTATCGATATTAGTATTATAGATAAGAGCGTTATCTTCGGGACACTTATAGGAGCCTGTGGATGGAATATCATTACATGGTATTTTGCATTGCCTACGAGTTCCTCTCACGCATTAATTGGAGGGATGATGGGGGCGGCATTGGTAAAGGCAGGCCCGCAATCATTGGTTTGGAGCGGAATTTTAAAGACAGTTGCCTTTATATTTATTTCCCCGGTAGCAGGGCTTATTTTGGGTTTAGTTTTCGGCACTATTGTTTACTGGCTATTTAGAAAAAGCGCGCCCCTAAAAGTGGATCATATTTTTAGAAAAGGACAGTTGGTTTCAGCTGCATTATATAGCATGGGGCATGGAGGCAACGACGCACAGAAAACAATGGGTATTATTGCCAGTCTTCTTTTTAGCGCGGGGTTATTAGGAGCTAAATTCCATGTTCCTTTTTGGACTGTAATCGCCTGCCACGCCGCAATTGCTTTAGGCACTATGTTTGGCGGCTGGAGGATTGTAAAAACTATGGGCCAGAGGGTTGCAAAGCTTAGGCCATTAGACGGATTTTGCGCGGAATCAGGCGCGGCCGTTATGCTTTTTGTGTCGTCTGCATTCGGGATTCCCGTGAGCACAACGCATACGATAACAGGGGCGATTATGGGCGTAGGGTCTTTAAAACGTATGAGCGCGGTCCGTTGGGGAGTCGCCGGGAATATAATCTGGGCGTGGATATTGACCATACCTTGCGCGGCGGTAATATCAGCTTTAGCTTATTTTCTTGTAACAAGATAAATAAGGAGGCTAAATATGTGCAAGCAATTAGTGGAAACGAAGGCTGACATATCGGCTTTAATACTAAGGTTGACGCTTGGTATTGTATTTTTCCCGCATGGAGCGCAAAAAGTGTTGGGTTGGTTTGGCGGATATGGGCTAAATGCTACTTTAGCTGCTTTTACTGATAAAATGCATATCCCGTTTATATTTGCCTTGCTTGCAATAGCCGCTGAATTTCTCGGTTCTATAGCTTTGATTTTAGGATTTTTTACCCGCTTAGCCGCTTTTGGGATAGCTGTTGTTATGGTTGTTTCTGTATATATGTTTCACTGGCAGGCAGGTTTCTTTATGAACTGGTCGGGCATGCAAAAAGGCGAAGGCTTTGAATACCATCTTTTGGTTATTGCCATAGCCGTAGTATTGATGATTAAAGGCGGCGGGTCAGTTTCAATAGATAAAAAGATTTCGGAAACATAATTAATAGGGATTGTCTCTAACACTTGACAAACGAATCTTAGCGGTTGGCTTGTCTTGTCTCTCGTGAGCACCGCTCGAAATTCCCCAGCGTGGAATTTCTCGCTTCAGGAAAATTCTCGCTCTCGGAAACAACTATTGCGAAGCGAACCCTGCCCGCTCAAATTTTCTAGATGCTCACAAGAAACAATCCAATCCAGCCACTAATAAACACTCCGTAAAACTTGCAATACTTATTATGAGTAGTATAATTAATCATATGAACCATAAAGCTTTTACCCTCCTTGAATTAATCGTAGTGATTATTATTGTAGGTATCTTGGCGGTATTGGGACTTACTCAGTATACCCGTGTGATAGAAAAG
>JAQTVG010000157.1 GCA_028706895.1 Candidatus Omnitrophota bacterium | reverse complement strand
GGTCTTTCGCATTTCGGCAACTGCGCAACTCGCCCGTCGGCTATCGCCAGGACGGGCTCAAACATGCTCGTTGTCCGAATGCTTCCGCGTTCAGATACCCTCAATGCTCAAGCTCCATTGGCTAAAATCGACATTCGTTCGAAATATCGGCAGGTTCATTCATTATCTTTAACGGGTGGCTTGGGTTGTTTTACGCAGCATGTAGTTTATGCGAGCGGCCAGGGTTCACCTGCTAAAGAATTATCGGTGAGAGCGAGCAGAAACTCCAAGCGAGTACCGCCACGGTGGGGCGGGACGAGCGGTGCTGCGAAAACAAGCCAAGACACAGGCTAGGGATGTGGATATATAACGTTTTTCCCTTGACATCGTAAATTTTTGGTATTATTATAGTTAGAAAAGGGCACCCGGACATATCGGATTGTCCGGTGCGTTTTTTTTGAACAGGGAGGTGAGAAATGACCAAAAAAGATATCATATTAAAGGTTTCCGATGAAACTAATTTAAAACAAATAGATGTCAAAAAAGTCGTTCAAAAGACTTTTGATTGTATTGTTGAGGCGCTCGTAAGAGGAGAGAAAATAGAATTACGGAATTTCGGCGTATTTAAGATAAAGCAAAGAAAGAGCCGCATTGGCAGGAATCCGCGTACCGGCCAGGTAGTCCCTGTACCGCCCCGAAAAGTAGTAATCTTTAAGCCAGGTTTAGAGATAAAGAAAAAGGTCAAGTAAAGACGCATCAGAATCAAATCCTTACCATAAAAACCCAGTTAAAAATATATCACCCTTAAGGGATAAAAAACACGAGAGTAATTTTTACTTATGTTTAAAAGAATACCGGGAACAAAAGATATTTTGCCTGAGGAAGTGTCAAATTGGCAAGCGATAGAAGAAGCAACCCGCAAGATTTTTTCTCTCTATAATTATAAAGAGATACGGCCTCCTGTTATTGAAGAAGCTGCTTTGTTCACTCGCTCTTTAGGAGAATCTGCTGAAATAGTCCAGAAGCAGATGTTCCTCATAAAAAGAGATGAAGATACATATGCCCTTAGGCCGGAAGGCACTGCTTCCATAGTGCGCGCTTACCTTGAAAACAATCTTGATAAGACCACTGGATTGATGAAGGTTTATTATATCGGCCCGATGTTCAGGGCAGAGCGCCCGCAGAAAGGCCGGTTAAGGCAATTCCATCATTTAGGCAGCGAGGTTATCGGCTCGCAGGAACCGCACCTTGATGTTGAAGTTATTTCTCTGGCCGGCAAATTGCTGGAATCTTACGGCATAGAGGGATATGAAATTAAAATCAACAGTTTAGGCTGCGCAAAAGATAAAAAAGGGTTTACGGAAAATCTGCGCGTAATGCTTAAAGATAAGCTCGCAAAGCTTTGTGATGATTGTAACGTCAGGTTTAAACAGAATGTGCTGCGTATTTTAGATTGCAAGAACGAGGGATGCATTGAAGTTGTTAAAGAGCTTGATATCCGGGGAGGGCATCTTTGCCCTGAGTGTAAAACCCACTTTGATAAAGTAACGGATGGGCTTAATTCTTTAAATATAAATTATAAAATTGACCCTTTCCTCGTCCGCGGATTGGATTATTATACCCGTACGGTTTTTGAAATTATACATAATGGCTTAGGCGCTCAAAATGCCCTGGGCGCAGGCGGAAGATATGATAATCTGGTGCATGAGCTGGGAGGCCCTGACGCCGGAGCAATAGGATTTGCTTTTGGAATGGAAAGGCTGCTATTGGTCATCAATAAGGCATTGCCGGCTGCCGCCAAAAACTTAGTTTATGTGATAACTTTAGGTGACCAGGCCAAGCGCGAAGGCTTAAAATTACTGGAATCCCTGCGCTGTGCAGGAATTCCTTCCGATACTGATTACGAAAATAAGTCCATTAAAGGGGCATTGCGCAAGGCGAATGATTTGGCCGCAAGGTATGTTTTGATTATCGGAGAAGATGAAATTAAAAAAGGCATAATCGCATTTAAAGATATGGCTTCGGGAGAACAAAAGGAAATTAAGCAAACTGAATTAACTGATTACCTGAAAGGTTTATTACAAAGAGGATAGTTATGTTACGCACTCACACCTGCGGCGAATTAAATGAGAATGACTCCGGTAAGGAAGTTACTTTGTGCGGCTGGGTTGCTACCCGTCGTGACCACGGAAAGCTTATTTTTATTGATATACGTGACCGTTACGGGCTCACGCAAGTCGTCTTTATACCTAAGGAAGCCGGCGATTCCTATAAATTAGCGCAGGATTTAAGGAGTGAATTTGTCGTCAAGGTATCAGGGGTTGTTAACAAAAGGCCCACTGGCACCATTAACCCGAAACTTGCAACAGGCACAATTGAAATCCTCGCCAAGAAATTAGAGATTTTAAACCCAAGCTTGACCCCGCCGTTTGAAATAACGGATGATATTGATATCAGCGAAGAGGCGCGCCTTAAATACAGGTATCTGGATTTAAGGAGAAAAAAGATATTTGATAATTTTGTTTTAAGGCATAAAGTTTATCAGATTATACGCGCATTCCTGAATAAAGAAGGGTTTATTGAATCAGAGACTCCTATTCTTACCAAGTCAACACCGGAAGGCGCGCGTGATTATCTGGTTGCCTCACGGCTTAACCCTGGGCATTTTTACGCCCTTCCGTAGTCGCCACAGCTCTTTAAGCAGATACTGATGGTATCGGGCATAGAAAGGTATTACCAGATTGCCAAGTGTTTCCGTGACGAGGACCTGCGCGCTGACCGTCAGCCCGAATTTACACAACTGGACCTGGAGATGTCTTTTGTTGATGAAGAAGATATATTTTCCCTTGTAGAACAATTGATACAGTTAATACTCAAAGAAACAAAAAACATAGATATCAAAATTCCTTTTAGCCGCATAACATACGATGAGGCGCAAAAAAAATACAACAGCGATAAGCCTGACCTTAGAAAAGAGCAGAACAGCGAGTTTGCTTTTGCCTGGATAATTGATTTCCCTTTATTTAAATATAACACGGAAGAGAAGCGATGGGAGAGCGAACACCATCCTTTTACCGCGCCCAGCCAGGAAGACCTGGATATTTTGGAGAAAACTCCCGATAAAGTAAAATCGCGCTCGTATGACTTGGTATTAAACGGTATGGAGATGGGGTCTGGCTCCATAAGAATACATAACCAGGAATTGCAGAAAAAAATCTTCAATATTATAGGCATAGATGAAGTTGAAGCAGGCAAACGCTTTGGTTTCCTGCTTGAAGCTTTTCAATACGGCGCGCCTCCGCACGGCGGTTTTGCTATAGGATTAGACAGGCTTTTAGCGGTCCTGGCAGGCCAGGCAAGCATCAGGGAGATGATAGCATTCCCGAAGACGAGCGCCGGCTTCTGCCCATTGACCGGAGCGCCTTCAGAGGTAGATGAAAAACAGTTAAAAGAACTAAGTATTATAATTAAACAGGAGAAGGAGAGGAGGAAGGAATGAAAAAACAGGGCATCTTTTATTTATTAGGCTTATCGGTTGTTTTTCTATTATCAGGGTGCGTAGTCAGGACCTATCCGTTAGTAAGAGACAGGGTTGACCAGGACTT
>JAQTVG010000156.1 GCA_028706895.1 Candidatus Omnitrophota bacterium | reverse complement strand
GAATTAGTTGATTTCTTAAATGGGCTTGATCCTATAACCATCAGGGGGGAGCTTAAAGCGAGTTTTGGTTCGTCCTGGATAGAAGGCGGAGAGTTGAAATTTGTGAATTTAACGATTCAAAAGACACATGAATCCGGGTTCAATCTTCCTATCAGATTGTTTGACGTAAAACAGGGAGTATATGTGATAAATGAGGATAAAGCAGGACTGGTATCGCCAGGTACGAGTAAAAACCCCGGCGGTATTGACTTCCGTAATCTCCCTATTGTGAAGAAAGCCGTGGGTAATCTCAAGCCAGCCATAGGCAGTACTGATATAAATAGATTGAAAAGCATTAATCTTGATAGAGAATGGCAGGAGATAGAAAGCCTGGTAAGTTCCGGCGCAATCCCTAAGGCCGAAAGGCTTAAGACATACATCCAGGCTTCCTGTTGTAATGGTGATATGAATGTCGATAAAGTCATCAGTTGTATTGCCGATATAATGAAGATAGAAGAAGAGGGTTATTTGCCGACAGAACCGATGCTTATAGATATTCTCATAACCCTTGAATCCGCAAATTCACCTCAGCAGTTAAAAGCTGCTTTTGTGGGCAACATTTAAAAATAAATCCTTCCTTTTAACTTATTCCCCTAAAATATGGGCTCGACAAGAGCCAAATGCTGTGATATATTATTGGCTCAAATCCAAAACAGAAAGAAAGGTTACATAATGCGTAGTTATCGTAAATTATTCAGGTTTGCAAAGCCATATTATGGAGAGCTTGTTTTATCGGGCGTTTTTATGGGTATTGTTACTCTGCTTGATGTTTTTCGTTTAAGCGCGATTGTGCCCATTATAGACAGGGTATTTACCAACAGGCAGATAACATTTACCCACGGTAAAATCCCGGTATTCCTGGAGAATATATTAAACCAGCTGAATAATTTCTCGCCCTTAAAGGTTCTGTATATCCTGCTGATAGTAATACCTGTTGCGTTAATAATAAGGGCAATTTTTGAGTATCTGCAGTCGTATATTATGTCGGATGTGGGGCAGAAAGTCATCAGAGACGTAAGGAACCAGGTTTACGATAAGCTGCAGAATCTTTCTTTAGATTATTTTACCCAGAAGAGAAGCGGGGAATTAATCTCGCGCATCACCAACGACGTCAAACTGATAGAAAACGCCGTTTCTTATGCTCTTACTGACCTGGTATACCAGTCTTTCCAGGTAATCTGCTTTGCGCTGGTAACTTTCTTTATTAATTGGCGCATGGCCTTAATTTCTGTGGTTGTTTTACCTTTAGTCGCGGTCCCAATGATAGTTGTGGGGAAAATATTACGCAAATTAAGCAAAAGGTCCCAGGAGAAAATGGCAGATATAAATTCCCTGTTAGTAGAAACATTTACGGGTGTCAGGATTGTGCGGGCGTTCTGCGCTGAAACAAGGGAATTAGATAGATTTAAGAGGCAAAACCACGATTATTATAAAATTGCCATGAAGTCCATAAAAAGGATGCTTATATTAGGCAGCGCCACAGAATTAATCGGCGTGGTCATGGCGCTTTTTATTATATATTACAGCGGCAGGCAGGTCATAGAGGGCAATCTTTCTTTTGGCGCATTTGCTTTATTTATGGCAGCCCTGCTTTCGCTTATCAAGCCTTTTAAGAAATTAAGCCAGGTTAGTTCAATAATGCAGCAGGCATTGGCAGCGAGCAGCCGTATTTATGAAGTATTAGAAATAACATCAACTATACAGGAAAAACCGCAGGCCGAGGCATTGCCGGGTTTTAAAAATAATGTCGTTTTTGAAGATGTATGGTTCAGGTACGCAGACCACGATATATTAAAAGGTATCAGTTTGCAGGTAAAAAAGGGCCAAATGCTGGCAATAGTAGGCCCTAGCGGTACAGGTAAGACTACTCTTGTAGATTTAATCCCGCGTTTCTACGACCCCAGGCAGGGGGCGATTTTAATTGATGGCGTAGATATAAAGCAGGTAACTCTTAAATCCTTGCGTCAACAAATAGGTATCGTTACGCAGGAGACTATACTATTTAATGATACAATAAGAAATAATATCCTATACGGCAAACCTGATGCGTCACCGCAAGAAGTTGAGGAAGCGGCCAGGCAAGCTTACGCGCATGATTTTATTGAACATTTTCCTTTAGGCTATGATACGGTTATCGGCGATAGAGGTATGAAGCTTTCAGGCGGAGAACGCCAGAGAATAGCGATTGCCCGTGCTTTGTTGAAAAATCCCCCTATTTTACTTCTTGATGAAGCAACATCGCAGCTGGATACGGAGTCAGAGCGGCTCGTGCAGGAGGCGTTGAACAGGCTTATCCACGGCCGTACGGTATTTGTGATCGCGCACAGGCTTTCTACGGTCAAAGGCGCCCATATTATTGTTGTTTTGGATAAAGGAAAGATTGTCGAGCAGGGGAACCACCAGGAACTCTTAAATAAAGGCGGTTTGTACCAAAGGCTTTATGAGATACAAGAACTAGAAAAATAGTTGCATATAGTAAGAAATATGGTATACTAACCATTTACTTTCGGTTTAAAAGGCTGTTTTTAGCCTATAACGTAAAAAAACAATATAAAGAGGAGGAATTAGGTTGGCTACAGAATTAATTAAAGAATTGTTAGAAGCAGGAGTGCATTTTGGGCATAAGACTTCGCGTTGGAACCCAAAAATGAAAAAGTTTATCTTTGGCGAAAGAAGCGGCATCTATGTTATTGACCTGGAAAAGACCGAGGAGTGTTTAAATAAAGCCCGGGATTTTCTGCTGGATATAACCTCTAAGGGTGAGGTTGTGCTCTTTGTGGGCACAAAACGCCAGGCTCAGGAAGTTGTCCTCCAGGAGGCGATACGCTGCGGGATGTATTATGTAACGGAGCGTTGGCCTGGAGGCATGCTTACCAACTATGCCACTATAAAAAAGAGCATAAATCGCTTAAAAGAGATAGAAAAAATGAAAGAGGACGGCACCTTCGAACAATTGACTAAAAAAGAGGTCGCCCACCTGGAAAAAGAATTAAGCAAGTTAAAGAAGAATTTTTCCGGTATTGTCGGCATGGAACGTATGCCTAAGGCGATTTTTATTGTGGATACAAAAAAAGAAGAAACGGCAGTCAACGAAGCCAACAGGTTATCCATACCCGTAATAGGGCTTATTGATACCAATTCTAACCCTCAATTGGTCAGCTATCCTATACCTGGCAATGATGACGCCACTAAATCAATACATACGATTGTCAGGCTTCTTGCCGATAGCATAATAGAGGGGCGTAAGCGGTTTTTATCATATCTTTCCCAGGAAGGCGTTGCAATAAAACCGGAAAAGAAGGAAGAAGAAGCGCCGGTTGTGCTTCCTGAAGAAGAGATAAAAATAAAAGAAATAGAAGAGATTGTGGAAACTTCTACAGCTCCTGAGGATGAAACGAAGTCTGCGCGGAAAGCCCGGCCCAGGCAGGTCCCTGAAGGAAAAAACAGGCCTAGAAAGAAGGAATAATAGATGAAAATAGTTTTGGAATCAATAAAAGAATTAAGGGATTTGACTTGCGCCAGCATTGCTGATTGCAAAAAAGCGTTAACCGAGGCCGAAGGCGATGTTAAGAAGGCCAGAGAATTGTTACGGAAGCG
>JAQTVG010000155.1 GCA_028706895.1 Candidatus Omnitrophota bacterium | reverse complement strand
AATTCTGCGCACAGGCAAGCCGCCACTCCACAGGAATACCCGCCTATCCTTTAAAAAATAAAGAAGAGATGATGGAAGCGGCCATGCAGGCGAAGATGATGGGCGCAGAGAGATTTGGCATTGTTACCAGCGGCGATGAGCTGTCAAAGAGCGAGTTAACCCTTGTTATTGATGCGGTCCGGGAGATAACCGGAAAAACAGGAATTAAAGTGTGCGCATCTTTGGGCAAAATCAGCGAAGAGGGGTTTGTTTTTTTAAAGAAGGCGGGGCTTAGCCGTTATCATCATAACCTGGAAACCTCCGAGAAATATTTTACTAAGATTGTAACCACGCATACTTACCAGGAGAGAATTGATACAATCAAAGCGGCAAAAAAAGCAGGCTTACAGGTATGTAGCGGCGGTATAATCGGAATGGGGGAAACCTTAGATGACAGGATTGACTTGGCGCTTGCTTTAAAAGAGTTGAACGTAGATTCTGTCCCTATAAATGTATTGGTATCTATAAATGGCACGCCGTTAGATTCAATAAATCCTCTGTCTGCCGGTGAAGTGATAAGGGCAATAGCACTATTCAGGATAATATTGAAGGATAAGGCTATTAAAATAGCTGCCGGCAGAGAGTCGGTATTAAAGGATTTTCAGGCCTTGGCATTTATGGCTGGCGCAAATGGTATGCTTATCGGAGGATACCTGACTGTAAAAGGTAGGGCGCCGCAGGAAGATTTACAATTAGCCGAAGAGGTAAAAAGATTATGGCAGATATAGGGAATTTTTTAAAGAAGAGGGCGGATGATGGTTTATTAAGGGTTTTAAGGCCTGCATCCGGGCGTTACGAAGGGAATATATATTTCAATAAAAAAGAATACATAGATTTATCGTCTAATGATTATCTGGGCTTATCAGCGCACCCTGAGCTTATTAAAACAGCTAAAACCGCTATAGAGAAATTCGGTTCCGGAACTTGCGCCTCGCGCCTGATGAGCGGTGATTTAGAAATGCACCACGAGTTAGAAGAGGCAGTCGCCAAATTCAAAAATAAAGAAGCGGCATTGGTTTTTAATTCAGGTTATCAGGCGAATACAGGTATAATAAGCGCGCTTTACGGGAAAAAAGACTGCATATTCTCAGACCGCCTGAACCACGCCAGTATAGTTGACGGCATATTATTGTCAGGCGCGCATTTTTTCCGTTTTCAGCATAACAACATGGAGCATCTTGAAGCATTGCTTCAGAAAGAAAGAAATAAATTTGATGATGCCTTGATTATCACTGAGACCATATTCAGCATGGATGGCGACAGTGCCCCTTTAAAGGATTTAGTCCGTTTAAAAAATAAATATAACTGTTCAATTATGGTAGATGAAGCGCATGCTACGGGTATCTTTGGCAAAAGAGGAAGCGGGATGGTTGAGCAGGAAGGCTTGGGAAAAGAGATAGATTTAATAATGGGGACATTCGGTAAGGCATTGGGGAGCTTTGGCGCCTATTTAGCCGCTTCAAAGAGAATAGTGGAATATTTAGTAAATTCCTCAAGGAGCTTTATATATTCTACGGCATTGCCTCCTGCTGTAATTGCCTGCAATTTAGCAAGCATTAAACTGATAAAAGAGGAACCTCGCCGCAGGATAGAGCTTTTAAAATCAGCGCAATATTTTCGCGATTCTTTGAAGGCCAAGGGTTTTGAAGTAAGAGGCGATTCACAAGTAGTTCCGCTTATTACTAGGGATAATGCCGGAACCATAAAGTTTGCGAAGATGCTTCAGGAAAAAGGTTACTGGGTTTTGCCTGTCAGGGCGCCTACTGTCCCTGCCGGAGAGGCGCGCCTGAGATTTTCTTTATCTTATTGCCATGGCAGGGAAGTTTTGGGAAAGCTTATAAATGATATCTCAAACATCAAAATTTAAATTATTCAACAAAGGGTTTGATAAAACCATCGTCTTGATACCCGGCTGGGCAAGCGATTACAGGATTTTTAATTCCCTGGAGTTAAATTATAACTATTTACTGCCTGTTGAATTTTACCCTTTTAATTTTGCGCAAGACCTGAAAGACTTCCTGGACAGAGAATCCATAGGCAGGGTTTCTCTGTTTGGCTGGTCAATGGGGGGATTTGCGGCTGCGGATTTTGCCGCAAAGAATCCTGACAGGGTAGATGAGCTTATTTTAGTAAGCATTCAAAAGAAATACGTCCCGGAATTGTTAGAGGATATAAAACTAAAGCTTAAGCAGAACAAAAAGGCATTTTTATATAAGCTTTATTTTAATTGTTTTTCCCGCGAAGACAACGAAGGCCTGGATTGGTTTAAGAGCCATTTATTGATGCCTTATGTAGATGAATTAAGCTTAGATGAACTTTTGCGCGGCCTGGATTATCTTTTGGCAGCACAAATAAATCCAGGGTCTTTAGCGGGAATAAGAAAGATAAGGATTTTTCACGGGGAGGATGATAAGGTCGCCTCCCTTGAGAGCGCCCGGCAGATTAAACTGGAGTTGCCGCAGGCTGAATTTATTTCTCTTGCGGGAATAGGCCACACCCCGTTTTTAAACAGGCAATTTAAAGAAAAATTTATAAATGGATAAGAAAATTATTACCAGTAATTTTTCAAGGTATGCCCATCTTTATGATAAATATGCTGATGTGCAAAAGAGGGTTGCTTTGGAAATATTAAGCCAGATAGAAGGCGATAAATTCAATAAAGTATTAGAAATAGGCTGCGGTACAGGAAATTATACTATTCTCCTCAGGAAGCAGCTCAAAGAAGCAAAAATTACAGCTATAGATATATCTCCCAAAATGATTGAAGTCGCGCAAGATAAATTAAAAGATAAAAGCGTTGAATTTATCGTGGGTGATGCGGAATCAGGGCATTTTCCCGCTAACCAGTACGATTTAGTTACTTCTAATGCCTGTTTCCAGTGGTTTGAGGATTTGGAGAGAGCTTTAGAAAAATACAGGGCTTTGCTTAAAAAAAGGGGGGCAATCCTGTTTTCCATTTTTGGGCCATTAACTTTCTGGGAGTTAAATACCGCCTTGGGGAGCGTGCTGAAGAATACGCCTATCGCGGCCAGTAACTTTATAGATAAAAATGATATTATCAGGATCCTCGGAAATAATTTTAATGAATTAAAAATAAAAGAGCTGAAATATGAGGAATCGTTCGGCAGCCTTTTAGCGCTTTTAAATAAAATAAAATATACCGGCGCAAGGGGAAACGGCTTAGGCAATAAAATATCTTTTAGCGTGCGGTATTTAAAGGAAATAGAAAAAGCTTATTTAAGCAAATTCCGGCAGATTAAAGCAACTTATCAGGTTTTTTCCTGTTGGGGGACGGCGCAATGAAAGGTATATTTGTCACTGGCACTGATACGGGAGTGGGCAAAACAATTATCAGCGGCCTTTTAGGCAGGTACCTTTTAGGCGAAGGGTATAATGTTGTAACTCAGAAATGGATACAGACTGGCTGCCGCGATACATTGGCTTCGGATGTCAAGTTGCATCTTAAGATTATGCGCCGCCGGGAAATTGGATTAAGCGATTATTTCAGGTTTATTTCGCCTTACATATTTAAAATGCCAAGTTCTCCGCATTTGGCGAGCCTTGCCGAAAATAAGGTGATTGACCCCGGAAAAATCAAAAAGAGTTTTAAATTATTATCGC
>JAQTVG010000154.1 GCA_028706895.1 Candidatus Omnitrophota bacterium | reverse complement strand
AATAAACAATAAAATGAGTACTCTTGAAATCAGACCAGTCTCCGTCTGCCCCCCAAAGACAAGATAAGCATAAGAAAAATATAACGGTTGATAAAATATATTTTTTCATTTTGCTAAAGCGATAACACTGTCCCAACCAGCAAATCATTGGCGCTCAAGCCGGAATTCTCGCCGTAACACGAACGCATAGCTTTAATACGTTCCGGGGACCTGATGAGCCCGTCTATGGTTTTACCTAAAATATCCGCATCCAGTTCATCATCCCCAATTATAATACCCGCCCCCATGTTTTTCAAGACATCCGCGTTAGCTGCCTGATGCTTGTAGGCATAAGGGTAAGGTATAATTACCGCGGGCATCCTGAAAAACATTATCTCGGAAATTGTAGTTGCTCCTCCGCGGGATACAACCAGGTCGCTTGCGCTATACGCATAATGCATGGGCCCTAAAAAATTAAATAAACGCGCATCTATATTTAAATCTTTGTAAGCTTTAGCCAATAAATCAACGTCGCTGTTTCCGGCCAGGTGTATAACCTGGAAAATAGATTTATCCGGCATTGCGGATACGGCTTTTAAAAACCCGAGGTTAATCCTGCGGCTGGCCTGGCTTCCCCCTGTTACTAATATGGTGAACCTGTCGTTATAAAACCCGAAAAAATCTAACGCCTTTTGTCTATCTATGCGGGTTAATTCAGCGCGGATAGGGTTTCCTGTGAGCGTTATTTTTCTTTCGTAATTCTTAAAATAACTGCGCGTTTCGGCGAATGAAAGAGCTATTTTATCTACAAATCTCACCAGCATCCGGTTAGCCCGCCCCGGGATTACATTTTGTTCATGTATCAATACCTTAGCTCCCAGAAACCGGGCAAACATAACCATCGGGACGCAAGCCAGGCTGCCGAATCCGACTACCACATCGGGCCTGAATTTTAAAAGTATAATAATGCTTTCCCAGGCCCCTTTTAAAAATCTTAATAGTGCAATAAAATTTTTAAAATCAAGGCTGGATTTAATGGAAGATATGGAAATATAACTAACCTTATATTTTATCTGGCTTATAATGCTCTTCCTTGGCAAAACCAGGAGCGCCTCTATATCTTTATGCCTGGACGCCAAGGTATCCAAAAAGCCCAGCGCCGGAAAAATATGCCCGCCGCTTGAGCCGGTAACAACCAGGATTTTCACGGGTATTCTCCGGTCCGCGCAATATTCATCAGTATACCGACGCTTATCATATCAAAAATAAAAGATGAGCCGCCATAGCTGATAAACGGCAAGGGCAGGCCTTTAGTAGGCAATATGCCGCAAGAAACACCGATATTTATTATTGCCTTAAGGGAGATTATTAAAACCAGCCCCAGGCTTAAAAAATAGCCAAATTTGTCCGCAGAATTTTTTATTATTTTAAGTCCCTGCTGGATAAAAATTATCAGCAGTATTATTACTCCGGCAGTCCCTAAAAGGCCTAACTCTTCCCCGATTATTGAAAATATAAAATCGGTATGCGCCGCAGGCAGGTAAAATAATTTCTGCCTGGAATGCCCAAGCCCCACACCAAAAAGCCCTCCCGAACCCAAGGCAACCTGCGATTGAATTACCTGAAAGCCGCTTCCTTTAGGGTCAGCCCAGGGGTTTAAAAACGCCATCATGCGCATCCTGCGGTATGGGACGCTGAATAAAAGTATGTAAAGCGCAGGAAGGCTCACAAGGACCAGCGATAGAAGATAAGACACGCGCACGCCAGCCACAAAAAGCATGATAAAAACCACTATACCGAGCGCCAAAACAGTCCCCAGGTCCGGCTGTACGACAATCAATAATGCCGTACCACCCAAAACAAGAATCGGCGGCACAAACCCCTGCCAGAATGTTTTTATATATTCACTCTTACGGGCAATAAAATCCGCTACATAAATGATTACGGCGATATTAGCCAGCTCCGAAGGCTGAAAACTAAAAAAAACCAGTTTAAACCAGCGGCGGGCTCCGGAAATCTCGCGGCCGATATGAGGAATTAATACTAAAATCAGCAAAGCGATAGAAAACGCCAATAATGGCTTTGCCCATTTCCTAAGCTTCTTATAATCAAAGCTCATTACTAATATAGCGAGGATTAAGCCGATGCTAAGAAAGATTAGCCGCCTTTTTAAAAAAAAGAGGCTGTCTTTATATCTTTCCAAGGCATAAATGCTGGAAGCGCTGTATATCATCACTGTCCCGACGCATATCAGGATAAAAGTGGCGATAAACAGGTTTATTCTGGTATTACGCGCCATGGTTATTTGCGGTCAAATCAATAACTGCCCGTTTAAAAACCTTGCCCCTCTCTTCGTAATTGAGGAACATATCGTAACTTGAACACATCGGCGAAAGCAACACGCAATCGCCGGGTTTTGCCCTGGAAAAAGCGGCCTTAACAGCTTCTTCCAGGGTAGCGGCTTCGCTGATAGGCAATATCCCTTTTAGCACATTATTTATTTTTTCTTTGGCCTCTCCAATCAGGATAACCGCTCTTGCCTTCTGCCGCGCTAAGTCAGAAATAATCCCGTAATCAACTCCTTTATGCTTACCACCCGCAATCAGGATTATCGGAGAAGAAATATTCCTGAATGCCCACATAGTAGAATCCACGGTCGTGCTTTTGGAATCATTGATAAATATGACATTATTTATTTCCGCGACATATTCAAGGCGGTGTTCAATACCCTTAAATTCCCTGAATACTTCCATGCAGGTATCCGCGCTTATATCAAGTATAGATGCTACGGCTAAAACTGCCGCCTGGTTAGAATTTAAATCCCTCGTCTCATTAAAATATACTACTTTTGCTTTTGTATGGTTTGCCAGCCCCTTGACTACAGGGTCGCTATTATTCAAGACTAAATAATCAGATTCATCCTGGTTCATAAATATGCGCTTTTTCGCTTCAAGATACTCCTCCATATCCAGGTACCTGTCAAGATGGTTACGGGTAAAATTAAGTATGACGGATATCTTTGGCTTAAATTTGCGTATCTTTTCCAGTTGAAAAGAGCTAACCTCAAGAGAAACAAAATCGCCTGCCTCCATTTTTTCTAATTCTCCGCTAAAAGGATTTCCGATATTCCCGCACACAAAAACTTTTTTACCATTGGCCTGCAGTATCTTGCCAATTAGAGTCGTAACAGTGGTTTTGCCGTTTGAGCCTGTAACGGCAATTATATTCGCGGGACACAGGATTGAAGCCAATTCTATCTCACTAATAACCGGTATCTCTAGCTGCTTAGCCAATGTAACAGGTAAAGCGGTATCCGGCACACCAGGAGAAATAACAATCATATCCCTTCCTGTTATAAATTCACACGAGTGCAAGCCCGTCTCAATCATTATGTTCTTTATCTTTGATTTTAACTGAAAGGCGTACAGGCTCGTCGCGTCACTAGCCTGGTTATCTGTTACGCTGACCTGTGCGCCTAAATCAGAAAGTAACCTGGCGCAGGCGAACCCGGAGCGCGCCAGGCCCACCACGGTAACTTTTTTATTCCTGAAATAATCTTTATTATTCATAAACGATATGTTGGTATTACCTTATCTTTAAAGTGATTATTGTAAATAGCGCCAGAAGCCCTGCCAGTATCCAAAACCGCACTATTACCTTGCTCTCCGGCCACCCGAGGAATTGAAAATG
>JAQTVG010000153.1 GCA_028706895.1 Candidatus Omnitrophota bacterium | reverse complement strand
CATTAACTATTTTCATAGGGTCGCGCCGCCAGATAACCCCGTGGCTGGGCGCAATCATTTTTATAGAAATTCCCATTTTTACCACTTCTTCAATTTTTCTTGAAATAACCTGCCCCAAAGGCCAGAGGATATTCGCGTAATACTTTGCTGCCTCATCCATAAGTTCGCATTCGTTTACTTCGTCATTAAAACGTTCACTGGTTGCATAATGCTGGCCAAATGCGTCATTAGGCATAAGCAATTCTTCTTCGGGGCAATAAGTAAACATGCTGTCAGGCCAATGGATCATCGGGGCCTCAATAAAACTTAAAGACCTTTTTCCGAGTTTCAATTTATCTCCGGTCTTTAGTACCTCAAAATCCCAATCGCCGTAATAATGCCGGTAGAGCCCTTCTTTACACTTGGCAGTGCCTAAGATTTTAGCTTTGGGGCAGAGTTTCATCAACGCAGGAAGCGCCCCGCTGTGGTCCGTCTCTACGTGGTTGGCAATAATATAATCTATCTTCTCTACAGGCACAACTTGCCTGATATTCTCAATCAATTCATCAGCAAAAGGCCCATAGACCGTATCTACTAAAGCTATTTTCTCATCCAAAATCAAATACGCGTTATAAGTCGTGCCTCTATTTGTGGTATAAGTATGGCCGTGGAAAGTACGTACGCTCCAGTCAACAACCCCCACAGAATAGATATCCGGCAATATCTTTAGAAAAGACATAAACTATCCTCCTCTATGTTAATAACCCATAAATTTTTCTGTAATAATACCCTCTTTAGGCAAAAATAATTCTTCAGTAAGTATTTTCTGCATTGCCTCTATCATTAAAGGCGGGCCGCATATATAAAATTTTCTTTGAGGATAATCGAGGATTTCGTTTTTAATGACCTGCGCGTTAATCAGGCCGGTCACGCATTTAAAGCCGGGTGCTGGTTCACAAAGCACATGGGCGACTTTTAGTTTAGGGTGTTGTTTCTGCATAATATCAAAATCTTCCTTAAAAACAATGTCCCTGATTGAGCGGTTAGCATAAACCAGAATCATATCTATATCCAATTTCTTATCTGCAGCAAATTTAGCCATGCTCCTGATTGGCGTAATGCCGATTCCGCCCGAAAGAAAGGCTATCTTTTTATAATCGTCCCTCAAAGTAAAATTACCCATGGGATATTTTACAATCAATGAGTCCCCGGGCTTGAGATTATTCAGCGCCGTAGAAAAATCACTTTGCGTAATCTTCTTGGTAAACTCGATGTATCCTTGTTCAGTAGGAGAACTGGATATGGACAAATAACGCTTGCATTCTTTTTCTGTTTTTAATGAAACGCATAGGAATTGGCCTGCTTTGTAATCTATATTCCTGTCAATATCTAAACGGAAACTTTTTACATTTTCGGTCCTGGGGATTATTTCTTTAACTTTCAATTCCAACTCGGTTGTTATCATTATTTCCCTATTCTTTCTATTATTTCTCTGGTAAAAGCCGGCAAATCATAGGGATTACGGGAAGTAATCAAATTGCCGTCCACTGCTACTTCTTTATCAACAAACTTTGCCCCTGCATTTACGAGGTCGTCCTTTATTGCAAAAAATCCGGTCACGGTTTTCCCCTTTAATATGCCAGCAGAAACAAGCACCCAGCCCCCGTGGCATATTGATGCTATAATTTTGCCTTTATTGAACACTTCTTTCACGAAATTGTTGACCTCTTCATAACTTCTTAATATATCCGGAGCATACCCCCCGGGTATAACCACCGCATCAAAATCATCTGCTTTGGCTTTTTTTATAGAGAGCTCTTCTCTAACAGGATAGCCTTCTTTACTCTTATATTCTTTTTTCCCCGTGCCGATAAAGACTGTTTCAATGCCTGCCTCGCGCAGGCGCAAATACGGATACCAGACCTCTAATACCTGGTAATAGTCTTCTACTAATACCGCCGCTTTCTTCATGAATTAACCTCCCAATTCATCAATAATCCTTGCCATGATAAAATCGTTTTCCGTCAACCCGCCGGCAGCATGAGTAGTTAAAGTGACTTTAAGTTTATTATAAATCAGGGTCAATGCCGGGTGATGCCCCTGGTCTTCGGCGATAACGGAAATTAAATCCAGGAAATATTTTGCCTCAATAAAATCCTTGAATTTAAATTCCTTAACAATCTTTTTATCCTCTACCGCTTCCCAGCCCCGGTATTGAGCAATTAATTTATCTATTTTTTCTTTTGGCATAGATGCTACCCCGCCTTCACAGGGCTTGCATTTAGGCGGTAATCCTTCTTTCGCCGGAAGCGCCGGGTTTTTTATAATTTCTTCCAGGTTTTTCAGCACGTCTTCATAATTAATAGTGCCGGTTAATTCATCTACTACCTGCATATACCTTAAAATATCATTCTTATCCAGGACAATCGCTGCACGGGCAAGAAGGTTCAGTTCTTTTACAAGCAAGCCGTAGTTTATCCCAAAAGAAGAATACTTGTAATCCGAAAGGAGAACTTCGTTTTTAATTTCATTTATTGAACAGAACCGCTTCTGGGCAAAGGGCAAGTCCTTGCTTATTCCCAAAACAACTATATCAGAGGAAAATCCCGAGGCTTTCTTATTAAACTCTTTCACCTGCAGGTCGCAAACTGGAGTATCCAGAGACGGAAAAGAGCCTATAACCTTGATTTTATCCCTGAAATCAGAGAGTTTTGTTTCTTTTAAATCATTAGAAACCACTCTAAAGTCCGGCCCGATAGCCCCCTCTTGCAATGCCCTGCCCACTAAAGTCAAAGGGCTGCCTTGAAATTTTATTCCCCTTGCCATAAATTACTCCTAACTTACTTTTTCAAACTGACTTTTATCTACGCCGCACTCAGGACAAACCCATGTATCAGGCAAATTCTGAAAAGACACGCCCGGCGCAATCCCTTGTGTCGGGTCTCCTGCCGCAGGGTCATAAATATATCCGCAAACCATACACCTGTATTTCTCCATTTTAACTCTCCTTTTCTAAAATTTTTACTTCAACCTTTCCTCTTAATAAATCCTGGAACCTTATGGCATCATCGCTAGAGCCGGCGACGCTGCCGTAATGCATAGGTATGGCTAATTTCGGCTTGATTGCCAGTACCGCCCGGGCAGCTTCCTCCGCTGTCATCACATAAATCCCGCTTACCGGCAAAAGAGCTATGTCGCATTCATAATTCCTCATTTCAGGAATCATATCTGTATCTCCGGCATGATAAATCCTGAGCCCGTCAGTCATAACGATAAAACCCAATTTTTTAGAATTCCGGGAGTGAAAATGTTTATTAGTATTATAACTGGCAACCGCGTTAATTTTAACGCTATATACATCAATATCTTCTCCCGGGGATAACACCTTAATATCCCTGCAAACTAAATTTGCATCCTGTATTTTTTTACCAACGGCCCTGTCAGTTACAATTACCGTGCCTTTTGAAGATATTAATTTTAAATTTTCCGGAGAATAATGGTCGTCGTGCTCATGGGTTATTAATACTATATCGGCTTTTACTGGATTTTTAGGCAGCTGGTAAGGGTCAAAATAAATTGTTTTCAAGCCTTCCAGCCTGAAACCCGAATGCCCTAACCAGTGTAAATTATCCAGCATTTTTATTATTATAACACAGTATCAATTCCTGTTTATTTAATTTTTGGAAGCATCCTGCTATCTATATGGTTTTTTAGAATAAAGCTCTGGACC
>JAQTVG010000152.1 GCA_028706895.1 Candidatus Omnitrophota bacterium | reverse complement strand
TTCCCGGTATCTTTTCAAGTAGCACGACAGGGATTTAGACAGTATATAACTCTCTCCTGATTTTTTTAATTCAAGGTACTGAAGATTAGGGCCGAAGATGTACTTTACCTTGCTTGCGGCAAGAGAAGGAATAATATCAGCCCAATCGTTCTCTCCGGTAAACCATGGTAACTGGTGAGTAAAAAAGAAGGTATTGCTATGCGATAAAGCATCGCTGGAGAGTTTTTTAAAAAAATTTGGTTCCTGGGCTGCGCCGGGATAAATAAAAAGATTATTTTTATACACAAAAGAATCTCTGTTTGCGTTTAAAACCATTCTTTCCTCAGGTATAGAGGCATGCGTCATTAAACGGCATTTATTCATAAGGTCATAAGCCGGTATGTTGGCCTTATCCATGGCCTGTTTAAATTCCTGCCACGAAGAAGGCTCCAGGGGTTTTTCTCCGGGGAATTCTGTCGTATCTGCCGAAAACAAAATAAAATCCGGTTTATGCTTTTTTATTTGGCCCATCAATGTATCGTAATCACCAGGAGCAAATACAGCCAAATGCATACAGCCCATAACGATAAAACGAAAGCGGCCAGGTTCTTCGGCTTGCGCGGGAACTCTTGAGAAGAATAAAAAAAATGCAAAGAGTACGGTGGTAAGTTTATTGGGCATCAAGGATATCTAAAAGTCTAACTGCGCCTTTGTCACAATCTCTTTTATATATTTTTCATTTGGGATAAAACGGGCGGTCGAATAAATCGGGAAATGCTTTTTAAGTTCTGCTGGGGTCCCATCATGTACAGTAATAGCATTTGCTCCTGCCATTAAGCCTGAATACTGCCCCCCTCTTTTGGCTTTTTCCAAGGAGCTCGTACTGGGAATTAACAGCCATGGGTACATTATCCTCATCAATGCCATATAATTAAGGGCCATATTTAAATCTCCGGGCGGCTCATTGCGGTAATTCGATTCCTCTCCGGGAATGAATACTGAAGTGCTGGCCATTGTTAATTTAAAATTGCGGATAAATAATAAATCATTAACAATGTCCGTTATGGTTTGGTTCGGTAATCCTATTATATTACCTGTGCCGACGTCAAAACCCAGGCCATTTAAAACCTTAATACACTTAACTCTTTTTTCTAACGAACCATCCGGCTTTATCTGCCTGTAAAGAGCGGAGTTTGATGTCTCAAATTTGAGGATATACCTGTCAGCCCCTGCTTCCCGTAATTGCCTGTACTGTTTATAAGATAAATTACCCAAACACAATATAATTGTTAAATTGCTAAACTTATGCTTTATATTACTTACGCATTTAGAAATAAAATCTATATATTTTTGAGAGTTGTTTTCTCCGGATTGAAACAGAAGAACTTTCCTGTTTTTATTATAAATGTGCTCAGCTATTGTCATAAGCTCTTTATATCCGAGGAGATACCTTTTGCTAGTTTTTGCGTGCGTATTTATGTTGCAAAAATTACATTTCCTCCGGCAGATATTAGATATTTCAATCACGCTCCTGACCTCGGCTTCTTCGCGGGGAAAACATTCTTTGCGTCTTTGCCTTGCCAGTTTAAACAACCCTTCCTTTTCTTTTCCTTTAAATAGAAGGGCCATATGGAGCAGGCCTTTTGTGAATTCGCCTCTAGCGAGCTGTTGTAATGCAGATTTATTAATCATCTTCTGGTTTCAAACCATCATCTGGCTATATCTACCCCCATGATATTTCTATCTTCAATCCTCAACGGGTTCATCCTATATCTTAATGTTACGTTATTCTTGCTGAAAATCCTCTGATCCGGCCACATGATTATTGCTTGTATATACACATCTCCTGCGTTCTGGGGGACTCTTAAAGAATAATCTCCGGGGCTAGGCAAATTTAATACGGCAATATCAGGAGGCCCAGGGCGCGAGGAACTCTTGACGCTTATCATAATCTGCTGGCCTTCTTTAAACTCAGGATAAATTATTTTCCCATAGATATTTACCGTAGGACCCTTGTAAGTAGCCATAGTAGCAGGTTTATAGCCGGCAATCGTTATGTCTACGCCTGTGATATCGGATTCTTTCACCTTTACACCGCCATCATGCGTCCCTAATGTTGCGCCATCTCTGGCGGAACTTTTTCCTTGCGGCAAAAGAATGGCTGCTATTAAATACACATCTCCTGCGTTCTTGGGTATTTTAAGGGAATATTCACCGGGCCCGGGTATCTCTACAGAAGCAATATCAGAAGCATCCCTGCCCATAGAAGCTCTTGCGGATATTTTAATCTGTTGGCCTCCTCTGCAATTACGGCAGTATACCTTTCCCGATATAGTTACACTAGAACTTCCTGTTTCTTCCTGAGCGATAGAATAATTATTAACAAACACAAACAATCCCAGCAAAACAAGGCTGACAACTCCGCAAATTATCTTTTTTATCATCTTTAGCCTCCTTTCCGGATTTTTAATTTCACCCAAAGCTTACCGTAGAGATAATCCTATGATTTTATTTTTATCTTATTGGCCAGGATTCTAAAAGCGCTGTTAATCAATATGTATGCTCCGTAGGCGAAAAATTTTAAAGAAATCCTTTTTTTAATCACGTTCCTCAATATTATCTTTGGCCTCACGTAATAGGAAAACATCGCCTTCCTCTGAAGGTCCTTTAACTCTTTGCTGGTCATCCCTTCAGGAGTATAAAGCAGGTCTCCGGAGTCAGAGAACCAGTCATACCAGCTGTTAAATTTATCAAGGTCTTCGGCATTGCCTCTTTTATTGACGCAGGAATTGAATAATTCTGAACCCGGATAGGGGATTACTACATTGAATTTAACAAAGTCGCAATCTAATTCTTTTGCAAAATTGATTGTGTCTTCGCAGGTCTGTATGGTCTCGCCCGGCATACCCAGCATAAAAAGGCCCAGGGTCATAATTCCCGCGTCCTTTGTATGCCTCATGGCTGACCTTGCCTGTTCCAGGGTTGTCCCTTTTTTTAATTTATTCAAAATCATCTGGTTTCCGACTTCAAAACCATACATTACCAGGTATGCGCCTGCCTGTTTCATTCTTTTTAATAATTCCGGACTGACCATATCAACCCTGGTCTCGGTAACCCATCTGACTTTCTTATGCAAACCCCGCTCAATAAACTTATCACAAAACTCAAGGCCTGAATCAATAGAAAAAGGGAAAAAAGTATCTGTAAAACCAAGGCAATCTACTTTATACCTGTTATACATATATTCAATCTCATCAACAACGCTATCAATCCGCCTGTACCTGGGCCTTTTATGAATTCTGTCCTGCGTGCAGAATATGCACCTGTAAGGGCAGCCTCGCGAAGCAAGGATTGCGGATGCCCGTGATTTATATATTGAAGCGAGCGGCACTTCATTATACTTTCCAATGTCAAGCAGGTGTAAAGCCGGATAAGGCAGAATGTCCAGGTCTTCAATAGGCCCCCTGTCGGGATTATGATACACATTTGCGCCGCTGGAAAAACTTATACCGTGTATACCATGTAAATCTTTGCCTTCCCGCAGGCAAGAAACCAACTCCAGCATAGTCAATTCGCCTTCCCCGCGCACAACTATATCGGCTATCCCCTGCTTAAGCAGTTCATCTGCAAACAACGATGCATGTATATTGCCTAAAACAATCCTAATATTTTTATTATAATCTTTTATCCTGCTGGCAATCTTGTTTGTATTATTCATGGTCGCAGTCAGACATGAAAACCC
>JAQTVG010000151.1 GCA_028706895.1 Candidatus Omnitrophota bacterium | reverse complement strand
TGACAAAAAGTAAACTTGGGTATATTATTAGCATATGCCAATAACTAAAAAGGAATACATATGCCAAGGCCTTATAGATGCAGAAAAATAAGATGCAAGCCGGATGTAAATTGTTTTAAGCCTCAGGGTGTGCCTTTAGATGGCTTAGAGCAGATAAATCTTGCACTGGATGAATTAGAAGCGATAAGGCTTGCGGACTGGGAAGGATTATACCAGGAAGATGCTGCTAAGAAAATGGGAATTTCTCGGCAGACATTCGGCAATATTATAAATTCAGCCCATAAAAAAGTGGCAGATGTTTTATTGCACTCCAAGGCTTTAAAAATAGAAGGCGGAGTAGTCAAAAGAGTTTAAAGAAAGGAGCAGCAAAATGAAAATATGCATTCCAACAGAAACAGATACAGGCAAGAGTGCGGAGGTTTACGGGCATTTTGGGAGTGCGCCGTATTTTACTATCGTTGATACAGAGAAAGATTCTGTTGAGATTATTAACAACACAAATCAGCATCATGCGCACGGGATGTGCCAGCCGATGAACGCGCTAATGGGTAAGAACATTAATGCCGTGGTTACCGCCGGAATGGGTGCCCGAGCGGTTCAGGGGCTTAATCAATGCGGAATCAAGGCTTATCGGGCTATACCGGGAACAGTTGCAGATGTTATCAGCCAGTTCATTAAAGGCGGGCTTGAGGAAATAACCGTAAGCAATGCTTGTGCCCAGCACGGTTGCCATTAAAGAGAGTTTATTGCCTGCTGTAATACTGCATATTGTATTTATTGTTTGACAAGCAAGCATTATAAGGAGTATTATTCGTTTAATAGCCTGGCGGGATGGCGTAATCCCGAGACAGAATTAAACGGCGAGGTAAAAATGATCTTAATTTGGTTAAAATTTGCTGTTTGTGTGGTAATAATCTTATTTAGCGGGAAGCGAGTAGCTAAATACGGGGATATTATAGCTGAGAAGACAGGGCTCGGAGGCCTTTGGATTGGCGTAGTATTAGTTGCGGTTGCTACCAGCCTTCCTGAGATATTTACAGGCGTAGGCAGCACAGTTTTTATGAATGCGCCTGATTTGACCGTAGGAAATTTATTTGGCGCTAATACGTATAACCTTCTAAATATTTCCTTATTGGATTTTTTACACAAGGGTTCACCCTTGTTAAGCTCAATTTCTGCAGGGCAGTTATTAACAGCCGGGCTAAGCCTTATCCCGTTATTAATCGCATCTATCGGAATATTTTTAAGCATGAGGTTGCCGCAGCCAAGTTTTATGAATATCAGCTTGTACAGTATTTTGATTTTAATCGGGTATTTGGTTGCGATTAAAGTAATATTCAAATTTGAAAAAGGCCGGCAGCAAATCACGAAGGAACTGAATAAAGAAGAAGAAATTTTATTTAAATATAACGATATCCCTCTTAAAAAAGCCTGTATTCTTTACGTGATTTTTGCAATTATAATCGCAGGAGCAGGAATCTGGCTTGCGTATATAGGAGCAGAATTGGCCCAGCTTTTAGGCTTGGGCCAGAATTTTGTAGGTAGTTTATTCCTGGGTTTTGCTACTACTTTGCCGGAAATGACTGTTTCAATTGCCGCTTTGCGTATAGGCGCAAAAGAATTAGCAGTAGCGAATATGCTGGGTTCCAATCTTTTTAATATGTGCATTATTTTTATTAATGATATTATGTATAGAAGGGCGCCCATTTTCAGCGTATTGTCCGAGAAACATATTTTTACCGGATTCATTGTGATGCTTATGACCGCAATAGTCTGTATCGGCATGATTTTAAAGCCGAAAAATAAGACTAAGTTAGGCCTGAGCAATTATGCCATTTGGTTGATTTTGGTATTTATTCTCGGCGCCTACATTAATTTTATTTTAGGTTAAGTAAACTAACCGGAAAAATAGCCTCTTTTATTCCTCAACCTTCGCCCTAAACTATTTACAATTTCAAGATGGAAGTGGTATAATTAATAAAAAGGAGGGTTTATGCTGATAAAAGATATAATGACTAAAAATGTTATCACGGTTAACCCCGAGATGGACATCCATAAATTGGCGGAATTATTTGTAAGTAAAAACATAAGCGGTGCTCCTGTAGTGGATAAGAGCGCAAAGTTGTTGGGCATCGTAAGAGAAGAAGGCATTATCTTTCAGGATAAGAAAGTGCACCTGCCGACATTTGTCAGCCTCTCCGTAGGGTTCCTGGCTTTGGGGACCGGCAGATACGACGAAGAGATAAAAAAGATTGCGGCAAATAAGGCCTCTGATATTATGGAGAAAGATATAGCCACTATTTCCCCTGATATGACGATAGAGGATGTTGCTACTTTAATGCTTGAGAAGGAAGCCTATTATTTGCCCGTGTTAGACAAGGGAAAATTAGCGGGTGTGGTTACAAAAAAGGATATTGTCCGCGCCATCGCAAAAGGTAAATTCTGAAGAATTATGAATTTTTTATTTAAATCCCCGCAATATAAAAAAACCCTCCAGGTTTTCTTAATTATTTTATTCTGCCTTATAATCTATATCCCATCACTTGGAAACGGGTATATCTGGGATGACGACTTAAATGTTTATAAAAACCAATGGGTGCAAAAAACAGATGGCCTATGGAATATCTGGTTCTCCGCTAAAATATACCAGTATTACCCCGTTGATTTTACCACTTTCTGGGTTGAGCATAAGTTATGGGGATTAAATCCCTTTGGGTACCATCTCACAAATCTGCTTATCCATATCTTGAATGCGCTTTTACTCTTTTGGGTAATATCAAAACTTTACCCGCGCCTTGCCTTTATTGCGGCCCTCTTCTTTGCTGTCCATCCCATACAGGTTGAAACAGTCGCTTGGATTACTGAGCGAAAGAACCTGCTTAGCTTGTTTTTCTTCTTACTGGCGGTATTGGCTTATTTGCGGTTTGACCGGGCACGGGTAATTAAATATTATTGGCTGGCAGTCGCGATGTTTATCCTCGCATTATTAAGCAAACCCGTTGCCGTGTCTTTCATTTTTATACCCATTTTATATAAATGGTGGAAGGATGGAAGGGTCTCTTTTCGGGAAATCAGGCTTTCTGCGCCTCTTCTTGCGGCCGGCCTTATTGCCGCATTCTATACTCTTTATTTAGAGCTTTATAATGTCGGGGCAAGAGGCCAGGCGTTTAATCTGAATTTCTTGGAGCGGTTTATCTTATCGGGGAAGATAATATTCTTTTATATTTATAAAATCTGCCTTCCATTTAAGTTTATGTTTTTTTATCCCCGATGGACAGTAAACGCGATGGTGTGGTGGCAATGGCTCTTTCCCGCTGCTGTTATGCTTACGATAGGAGCTCTTGTATATTATAGAAAAAAAACCGGCAGGGGGGCATTGGCGCTTTTTATTTTTTATATAATTTCTATTTTTCCGGTGCTCGGTTTTATTAATGTTTATGGCATGAAATTTTCTTATGTAGCTGACCACTTCAGCTATTTCTCAACCCCTGTTATTTTATTATTGCTTTGCTCCGGCACAACTTACTTTTTTGATAAAGTAAGGCATAATTTTCACCTATTAAGCCCCGTAGCATACCGGACGTTGAAATTGTGTTTTTTAATCTTCGCGGTAATTTATATGTGCGCTAAAAGTTCTGCGTTAACACGGAATTATAAAGATGAATTTACGCTTTGGAGTAATTTAATCAGGCATAACCCGGGGGCGTGGATAGCGTATAATAACCTGGGTAATCTTTA
>JAQTVG010000150.1 GCA_028706895.1 Candidatus Omnitrophota bacterium | reverse complement strand
CGGTTTGTTGATAAATCAGCAGGTTCGGATAAACCAATCAGAACAACATCATACTGGCTAGGCGTATTCCTGACAAAAAACCTGCCGTCTATATTTATAATGTTTACCCTCTTATCGCTTAATTCTCTATGGGTTACCTCCGAAGGATATTCCTTGAGCATCTTTATAATCAAAGGATCAAGCTCCGCATAGTCAATTTTTCTGACAGGGTGCTTCAGGATTTCGTTTATTATACCGCCGGCACCTCCGCTGATAACAAGGATATCTTTTGGCGACGGGTGAAATAATAAAGGCAAATTTGCGAATTCCTGCACGAAGGTTATATCCGGATAAGGCGTTGTGATTATAGGCAAACCGTTATAGAAAAATGTGCACTGGTTTTCCTTCTGGATTACCGCAATATTACCATAGATAGAATTACGGTAATCCAAAACCTCCAGGCCCCTCCATTGCTTATTAATGGCTAAACGGTTTATTCTGGTTAATCCCCCGCTTAAAGCCAGGTATGCCATGCACAAAATTAAAAATGAAACGGCATATTTAAATATCTTAGAGGTATCCCTAAAGAAAAACAGGCAGGCGATAAGATTAGAAATTGATATAAGAAAAACTATCTGAAAAGAACCTAACCTGGGTATAAATAGATATGTTAAAGCGACGCCTCCGATAATAGTGCCTATTGTCTCCCAGGCGTATATTTTACCTATAGAGCCCGCAGAATCTTTAGCATGCAAAGAATATATCTTGGCCCCGCAGCTAAACAATGCCCCATGGCAAAAACTCACCGGCAGCATTATAAATAAAGAAGCATAAAATATTTTATCAAGGCCTATTGCCTCACCAAAAGGCACACCCAACACCGGCTTAATCACGCGGGATAAATAAACACATACGGGTAACATCAAACTAAATATTATCTGCAGGATAATAAATACGTTTACCTTGTTTCTGGCTCTATCAATAAACTTTCCGATAGAGAAAACGCCGAGCGCTTCCAATATAATCCAGTTAGCTAAAATAACCCCCAGCGTCAGTTCATTCCCGTAAAAACTGACCAGTAATTCACGCAGGAGCACAACCTGCGCTATTATCCCGCTTAAACCTACAAGTAGGATTATAAAAATAAAAAGGGACTCTCCTTTTGAGGGGATATCCCTTCTTGTAATGCTCTTCATGCTTAAAGCCTCATTTAGATACGGCCGTTTGTAATTTAAGATTATTCATTGACGCAACACCTATGCCAAGCAGCATCCAAAATAACATCCCTAAATCTAAAGCATAAAAATTTGTATCAACAGCCATTACTACGCAATAACCCAATAATGCGGCAAGACTGCCTAACAGCATATACCAGGAAAATGTCCTTTCCATTCTGCGTATTAATTTAATACCTTGATAAAAAAATAATATTAAAATAGCCAAAAAAGATACTAAACCTATTATTCCGATTTCAGCGGACATTTGCAAGTAGCAATTATGTGCATAGGGCACGATATTATATCTGTAGTCTTTCGCAAAACTGCTAAAATTAAACATAAAAGTACCTAACCCTACTCCAGCCCATGGTCTGGACATCAACATTTTCCATCCTGCTTCCCATATCTTTATTCTATCCAAAGAACTGTTATCTTGAAAAATAAAAAAATTAGTTAAACGTTCTTTAATCAACGGATTATAAAACTGTTGAGCCAACATCACTGAAATAGCGAGTATTAAAAATGATATACCGAGGGGGCGTATCCAAAAACTCATAAATAACACTACGCTTATAAAAGCAAACCATGCGCCCCGCGACACAGTTAGTACAAGGCATACAAAAAGCAGCATAAATAAACCTGAAAATACCAAACGCAACATCCGGGAGTTGGATTTGACAAAAAAACAGGTGAGTGTAAATGTCATTGCGGTAACTAAATAGCAGCCAAAGTCATTCGGAGTCGGAAAGGTCGCATGTATCCTCGGCAAACCGTAATCCGGCCGATTGCGTATAAAATCTTTATGCGTAAAATGCTGGTAAATACCGTCTATACCAAGAAGCAAAGAAGATATGAAAAATATGTATATAAAATTCCTTATCCTGCGCTCTGTATTTAATGTATCGGCTATTACAACAAATAACGCAACACGCTGCAACACCTTGCTCAAAAAAGCCCTTGAACTGATTTGAAAATTGCTGCTTAAAAAAATAGAAATAAAACAGACTACTAAATAAATAAAAATTGCCAGATTAAGGTAAGTTTTAGGGGATTCCTCGTATTGGATAATCTTTTTAAGGATAAAACATCCAATTGCTAGATAACTGGCTATCCCGATTATGGCTTTAGATATAGGGAAAAAATAGGCGAAAGCGTATAGTGAAAATAAAATTATTTTATCTAAAATATTAACTATCTTGGCCCGTTCTAAGTTCATCTATTATTTCCTCGTCATCAAATATGCCTTTTATTTTCCTGTAAGAAACTCCACAATCCCGGCAGATCCTGGCGATATCAGAAAAAGTGTGCGCATCTAATGAAGGTATGGCTATAATAACTTCTTCTATATTTTGGGTGCGGACCAGGTTTTCAATCTGTTCTCTTGACCCCAAAACAGAGATTCCCTGTATTTTATAGCCCAATTTAGAAGGATTATCATCTATAAAACCAACCGGGTTATAGTTCAGCGATTTATTCCTTTTAATCTCTCTTATAACCATTTCTCCTGCATCTCCTGCCCCGAATATTAATATGTTTTTGTCTTCCTTATGCACCACCCGGCTGAACAATTCGCCAAGAACCCTGAATAATATCCTTGAGCCGGAAACCAGGAATAGTAAAATCAGCCAATCCAGAAAGAATACTGCCCTTGAAAAACCTTGAAATCTAAATAGCAGCGTAAAGCTTATGATTAAAAAAGCTGAACCCAGGGTAACAGCTTTAAATACCGTAATCAAATCCGATATGCTTATATATTTCCATACGCCACGATAAAGGCCGAATAAATAAAAGACCGATATTTTTATAAGAATGACCCATACCAGCGTCTTTTCTATTAACTGCACATTGGCGGACAATGATTGGCCTTCAAAACGCAGGAAATAAGCGGCATAATAAGCCAAACATATAAATATTAGATCCAATATAACCTCTACTATCCTGCGCTTATATAATAATATACTATTCAAAATAGTCTTATTGTTTTTCAAGTCATGCCATTTTTTATGGTTTGATTCCCCATCATAAGCGGATGTTTCTGACAAAAATACCCCAAAAAACAAAAATGCCACGGCGGCCAGAAACGCGATAGCTGAAATAAGAAAGATATCCAGTCGTGAATACGAAAGCGCGATTAGGCCGAAGGATATACTTATAATATACAGCACGAAAACGGTCTTCCTGGGAGAGAGCCCCAACGCAACCAAGCTATGGGAAGTATGATCTATGCCACCCTCAAAAATCTTCTTCCCACGCAGCTTCCGCATAATCATTACGAATATTGTATCAAAGATAGGTACGCTTAAAATAAATACAGGGATAAGCATTGTGGCAAAAAGATTAGAAATATGCCGCGTTGCTCCGCTTATTGAAATCACAGCCAGGGAATAACCCAAAAACATGCTTCCTGAATCACCCATAAAAATCTTGGCAGGATTAAGATTGTAAGGCAAAAAACCAAGGGCAGCGCCGGCTAAAACAAGGCTAAAAATACCGAGAATGGGATTGCCAAAAATATGCGAAGAAAAAAATATCATCAGTGACGATATGGCAGCTATT
>JAQTVG010000149.1 GCA_028706895.1 Candidatus Omnitrophota bacterium | reverse complement strand
CAGGCAAGGAGCGCTCCGGAGAGGCCTGCCGCCATTATGAACTTTACGAACAGGATTTTGACCTGGCAAAAAATTTAAATCATAACGCCCACCGCCTGTCCATAGAGTGGAGCCGTATAGAGCCGGAGGAAGGTAAATTTTCCGAAAAAGAAATAAAGCATTACATTGATGTTATCCTTTCTCTAAGGGCGCGTAATATTGAGCCGATGGTCACATTGCATCATTTTACTAACCCGATATGGTTAAGTAAGATGGGTGGTTGGGTAAATAGGCGGTCGGCTGGTTATTTTTCGCGTTACTGTGATTTTGTAGTTCGTTCCCTGGCAAAGCATGTCCGTTACTGGATTACAATAAACGAGCCAAATGTATACCTGTATCATTCATATGTTATAGGAGTATGGCCGCCGCAGGCCAAGTCATACCTGAAAGCAAAAAGAGCCGAAGATAATCTTGTTTCGGCGCATATCAAGGCCTATCACCTGATACACAAAATTTATAAAGAATTAAGTTTGCCTGCGCCTTCCGTCGGCATCGCGCAGAGTGTCCAGGCTTTTGTGTGCTGCACGCAGAGTTTGAAGAACCGGTTTGCCGCTTATTTGAGGCACAAGTGGTATAATCTTGGATTTTTAGATAGGGTTAAGGGGCCTAAAACCATGGATTTCATCGGTGTTAATTATTACTCGCGGCAATTAGTGGATTTAAGAGGATGGTGGTTTAGCAATCTGGCGATGGATGTTTGTAGAGATAACCATTATCCGGTTAAGAAAAATTCACTCGGATGGGACATTTATCCCGAAGGGCTATACGAGCTGCTTTTAAAACTTAATAGATACAATCTTCCTATAATTATCACAGAGAATGGCATTTGTACTTTAGACGATAACCAGCGTTGGGAATTCATATACGCCCACTTAAAAAATATACACCTTGCTATTAATAAAGGAGTTAATGTGGTGGGTTACCTTTACTGGTCGCTATTAGATAATTTTGAGTGGGATAAAGGATTTGCTCCAAGGTTTGGCCTGATAGATATAGACTATAAAACTTATAAAAGGACCGTCAGGGAGAGCGCGAAGAAATTCGCGCAGGTCTGTAAAACAGGCGCCTTAGAATGAATGGCGCCTCCTGCCTAAGAAATACCCGGAAGTATTAAAACGCTGCTATTCTGTAGTTTTACCGTCAAACTCTTCGTCGTTAGCTTCGGCTTCTTCTTTGGTTAGGCGGACTATGCCGTCTTTGTGATGCGCCGGAGAATAGATGGTATATAGTTTCAATTCTTTTGAATCTGATATATTGATAATATTATGTTTTGCTCCGGCCGGCACAATTATCGCTGTGCCATCGCCGACTTCATACTCGTTGCCGTCAATAATTACTTTACCTTCGCCTGCCTCAAAGCGGAAAAATTGATCATTTTCCGTGTGCGTTTCCATACCGATTTCTTCTTTAGGGCCAAGGTTCATCAGCACTAATTGGCTGTGTTTCCCAGTGTATAACACTTTGCGAAATTTCCTGTTTTCTAAAGTATCTTTTTCAATATTCGTTTTAAATCCTTTCATAAATTTTCCTCCTTTTGAGACATCTTTTTTTGCGGCCAAGCGTACAATTTGGTGCGGAAGGAGGGAGTTGAACCCTCATGAGGTTGCCCCCACAGCGCTCTGAACGCTGCGTGTCTGCCATTCCACCACTTCCGCAAATTTATTGCAAATATTGTTTTATTAGATTATATTTTCTTGATAAATAAGGCAAATCTTTTTTATAATAAAGAGTCTTGAGCAAGGCTACCGATTCTTGTTTTGCATATTTAACTGTCCAAACGCGAGTTTCAGGCCTGATTCTGCCTTTAATTGAATAAAGCTTCTGGATTTCTTGCTGTAACCAAAGTATGTGCCGTTTACTCGCCGATATGAAACTTAAATAAAGCCTTCGGCAATTTTTGAATTTCGAATCATTGTAAGTCCGTATTGTTCCATCACCATCAAGGTGGCCCCTTAGAAAGTCAGGAAAGAACCTCTGTTGAATATTTACTTCTTTAATGATTTTGCTCTTGTTTGGCATAATGCCAATTTTAACTAAATTCCTGTAAAAAGCTACATTTCCAAATTGAACAAAATAATATTTTCCGTTTTTTGAAAAACCACTATTTTTGTAGGAAATCTTATTTTTTAAACCCAAGCATTTTCTAAATAATCTTACTAAAGAGATGTCCTTTGAAACAAACGTTATATGCCTGCCATCTTTAGATAAGTTTCCGTCTGTTGTTATAAGTCCAATTGCATAAGCTGTATTTGTATTCCAAATCATATTGACAGTTGGTTTACTTAATTTTTTTATCTGTCAGTTCCGCCACCCCCGCAAAAATTAATCAATCCAAGTATATCCTACCTCTGTAATCCTGTCAATTATAAAAGAATTGCGGCGGGGTTTCTTTGTTGTTATAATATAATCTCTTTGGAGGTAAATAGGTATGTTTTTGCAGTCTTTCAGGATTACCGGTATAGCTGTGGCGCAGATTTTCCTGCTGGCGGCGCTGGGTTATTTTTTGATTAAAAAGAATATACTCGGCGACGAAGGGATGGATTCTTTGAGCCGCCTGGTTATTGAAATAACCCTGCCTATCATGATGTTTTGCCAGTTAATCAAAGATTTCAGTTTTACCATATACCCTGACTGGTGGATTTTCCCGCTTATGAGCATTGCCATTACTATTATTGGCTTAACCGTAGGGTTTATATTCAGCGGTTTTATCCGGGGCACACAGTATAAATTACAATTTTTAAGCCTGATTACTTTCCAGAATTCAGCGTATCTTATTTTGCCTTTGGTAGCGGCGCTCTTACCGCCGGATAAATTGAATATTATGTTCATATATATATTTTTATTCCTCCTGGGATTTAACTTAGTGATATTCTCTTTAGGGATGTATATCCTGTCATTTACAAAGGAAAAGAAATTTAAATTGGGCAGTTTATTAAGCCCTCCGGTAATTGCCACTTTAGCCAGTTTGATAGTTGTGTTTTTCGGGCTGAACAGGTATTTTCCCGAAGCGCTATTAAAGCCGCTACGCATGGTCGGAGACTGTACGCTTCCGCTTGCTATGATTGTTGTAGGGGGAAACCTTGCGTCTATACATTTAGGGCGCATCAACAAGAAAGAGATTTCTTTGATGATTTTAGCAAAAATGATAATCCTGCCCCTTTTGGGCCTGTGGCTGGTTGTTCAATTTAAGCTCCCTGAACTTATAGGCCTATTGATTATTTTGCAGTTATCCGCTCCCTCGGCAACACTCTTGTCGTTGATTATCAGGCACCACAAGAAAGAAGACCTGCTTATAAGCCAGGGTATATTTTTTAGTCATATCGCTAGCCTTGTAACCTTGCCTTTATTTTTAAGTTTGTATTTCACACTTATCATGGTAAAATGAACGGGCTTATCGCCACTAATAGAAAAGCGCACAGGGACTACGTGGTCCTCGAGACCATGGAGTGCGGCATAGAATTAAAGGGCAGTGAAGTAAAGTCTCTAAGGGCCAAACAAATGAGCCTGGAGGACGGCTTTGCCCGTATTGAAAAGAAAGAAGTTATATTATATAATATTCATATAAGTCCATATTCAGAAGCCAGTTACCTGAATGTTGAGCCCAAGAGGCCAAGAAAATTACTTCTGCGCAAGAACCAAATTGAGAAGCTCTCCGGCCAGATAGCTCAAAGGGGCTTTACGCTTGTTCCTTTAAAAGCTTATTTTAATGACCGC
>JAQTVG010000148.1 GCA_028706895.1 Candidatus Omnitrophota bacterium | reverse complement strand
CATATCAGGGTTAGATATAACTACTAAACACAGCCGCGCAATAATACCGCTTGCCGAACGGGGCAATAAAGTTATAACTCAATCAGATATACAGCAGGTAGACGAACAGGCGCGCATACTCGGTTCAAGCCTGGAAGAGGAAATTATTCATAGGATACCTCATAACTATGCGATAGATTCTAACGCCAATATCCTTAGCCCTCTTGGTTTATATAGCCACAGATTAGAGGTAGATTTATACCTTGTTTGCGCAAAACTGTCTTTCGTTCAGGGGCTTAGCCGGGCAGTAAGCCAGGCAGGCTATGAAATAAAAAGCCTCTTTCTTTCAGGATTAGCGACGAGCCAGGTAATATTTAACAAGGAACTGAAGAAGGGGTTAACAATACTCTGCGATATAGGTTCTGATATAACCGAGTTGTTGTTATTCAGGGACGGCGTACTCAAGGATGTTGTTATCTTGCCTGTTGGCGGAGATGATTTAACGGCGCAGCTTGAAGAGAAATTAAAGATATCTTTTGATTTGGCGGAAGATGTCAAGGTGTCCTGGGGCAGCGCAGGTGATTATAGCCAGTTAAACAATAACAAGGAGATCTTGTTAAAACAGAATAACGCCTATAAGCCAATAAGCCAGCGGTTAGTCTCGGAGATATTAACTCCCAGGTCCAAACTAATCTGTCAGGCAATAAAGGACGCCGTAGAAAAAATAGTGCCTTGTGACGAGATAGATAATTTTGTGGCTGTAGGAAGGGCCGTGCTATTGGAGGGATTCTTGGAAACTTTAGAGAATAACCTGGGGATTTCTGTCAAATTGGGCAGGATTACAAATCCGAATATAATTCCCTGGGTCAATAAAGATAATACTATCTCAGGCCAGAGGTATTTAACTTATATCACGTCTTTGGGCATTATTTGCCAGGCGTTATACCATCCGAAGCCGCAAAACGTATCTATTTACCGCCCTACCAGCAATCCTATCCTTAATACCGTCAATAAAGTTAAAGAGATATATCAGGAATATTTTTAAATCTTCGTGGCTGCCAAGGCTGTTTTCTCCCAGCACCGTTCGAATTTTCTAGATGCTCACAAGAAACAATCCAATCCAGCCACTAATAAACACTCCGCAAAACTTGTAATATCTATTATGAGTGGTATAATCAATTGCATGAACTGCAAGCTGATTAACGAAAAAGCTTTTACTCTTCTTGAATTAATCATAGTGATTATTATCATAGGCATTCTTGCCACTGTAGGCCTTAGTCAGTACAACACTACAATTGAAAAGGGGCGTTCTGGCGAAGGCAAGGCGAATTTGGGCACAATGAGGAAACTTGCTTATGAGTATTATCTTAGGTATGGCACGGTAGCTACGATTACAAGCAGTGATGTCGGCATAGGCTCTAGTGGGGTACCGAGCTCTTGTTCGTCCCCTTATTATTTCTATTATACTATTAATGATGCGCAACCGGCATTTGTGCAATTTATGGCATATAGATGCACAACAGGAGGCAAGTCTCCTCAAGCCAGCAGGCAGTATAGGATTTATTTTAATATCAATCCCTCCACACAAAGTTTTGTCACTGGTAGTCAGTGGACAGACGACAGTTCAACAGCGCCATATTAAAACTCGCCGTTAAGTTACTTTGATTTCTTTCCGAATACCATTTACTTTTGATTGACCCCACTATTATCTTATGTATAATATATAGGTTAAATATTATGGTTAAAGACAATATATTTAAGATAAAAGAGCGTATTTCTACAGCTTGTGCTAAGAGCGGCTATGACCCGCATAAGATAACTATTGTCGCCGTGACTAAGGGCAGGAGCGTTGACGAGATAAAAGAGGCAATTGAAGCAGGCGCTACTGACATAGGCGAAAATAAAGTCCAGGAAGCTCTTTTAAAATATAATGAACTATTGGTTTCCGGACAGGGGATTACGCCTGTCAAATGGCATATGGTTGGGCACTTACAGACCAACAAAGTAAAAGACGCGGTAAAAATATTTGATTTAATTCAATCTGTAGACAGTTTGCACCTTGCTCAAGAAATTGATAAAGAGGCGCGTAAAATAAATAAGGTCCAGGAAATCCTGGTTGAAATAAAGACGTCGCCCGAAGAGAATAAAACCGGCTTAAAGGCCGGAGGGGCAATTGAAGATATAATGGAAATTATTAAGTTGGATAATATAAGCATAAAAGGCCTGATGACTATCGCGCCTATCGTAGATAATCCGGATGAGGCGCGGCCTTATTTTCAAAAGTTAAAAGAGTTAAAAGATGAAATCAATATATTCCTGACTCCGGCTTTTCGCTTGCAAATTTTATCAATGGGCATGACCGATGATTTTGAAGTTGCCGTTAGAGAAGGTTCTAATATGGTAAGGCTGGGCAGGGCGATATTTGAGGGATAGATGGCTGGAAAAATAGGCATAATCGGTTTTGGGAATATGGGCTCTGCTATTGCCGAGCGGATTAAAAACAAATTTGAAGTCACGGTTTTTGATAAAGACGCCTCAAAGACCATGAATATCTCAGGGATGAATGTTGCCGGTAGTGCCGGTGAATTAGTAAATAACACCGGTACAATTATATTAGCTGTAAAGCCGCAGGATTTTGACGGTGTATTAAATGAAATCAAGGAGGGCGGCAGGGGAAAATTGGTTATTTCTATTGCGGCGGGTATAACTTCCGCGTATATAGAAAAGGTGTTAAACTTTTCCCGCGTTGTCAGGGTAATGCCTAATATCGGAGCAAAGATAGGAAGTTCCGTTACGTGTTTATCTAAAGGAAAATCTGCCAATGATGACGATTTGCATTTTGCCCGTGAGCTTTTTCAATTCATAGGCAAGACGCAGGATTTAGATGAAACGATGATGAATGCCGCAACCGCTATTTCAGGAAGCGGCCCGGGATACTATTTTAACGCAGTAGCCTTGCGAAAAAATGGTTTTATAGAAAACCGGAAAAAATTCCATGATGATTTTATCGTTGAATTAAAAGACGCGGCAGAGGGCATTGGGTTTGATAGCGAAACTGCGCTTTTTCTTGCTAATTGGACTGTAGTGTATAGCGATCTTTTGTTAAAACAGTCACAGCTATCAGCAGAGGAATTAAGGAGGCAGGTTACCTCAAAAGGCGGGACCACTGAAGCAGCATTAGAAGTGTTGCGTATGGGCGGGTCCTTAGTAGATGCGGTCAAAGCTGCGGTAAAGAGGGCGCAGGAATTGTCAAAATAACAAGGAGCTTGCTATGGGGCGTATGGGAATTATCGGTGGAAGCGGGTTATATAATATAGAAGGCATTAAAGGCGTAAAAGAGGTTTCTGTCACAACTCCTTTTGGTAAGCCGTCGGATAAGTTTATTACTGGTAAGCTTGAAGGCAAGGACATGGTATTTCTTCCCCGCCACGGCAGAGGCCACCGCGTATCTCCGAGCGAAGTTAATTACCGCGCGAATATTTACGGAATGAAAAAACTCGGGGTGGACAGAATAATTTCTGTCGCGGCCTGCGGGAGCCTCAAAGAAGAATTAAAGCCCTTGGATTTTGTAGTCATAGATCAGTTTGTTGACCGCACTAATCACGCAAGAAATATGACTTTTTTTGAAGGCGGGGTGGTCGCTCATATAGTATTCGCCCAGCCTGTATGCGCAGAACTTGCTAAGGCCGTATATGATGCCGGCAAGAGCCTGAACTTAAATATGCACAATGGCGGCACGTATATAAACATGGAAGGGCCGGAATTTTCAACATTAGCAGAGTCAAAGCTTTATCGG
>JAQTVG010000147.1 GCA_028706895.1 Candidatus Omnitrophota bacterium | reverse complement strand
CGGGAATTATTCAGGGATAAAATTCTTTTTGATAGAGAAAAGATGCATGTCGTAACCGGCAGGGGCTGTCCTTATAGCTGTAGTTATTGCTGCCATTCTTTTTACAACCGGCTTTATAATGACCAGGCAGTTAAGATCCGTAAGAGGAGCGTCCGGGGAGTTATTGAAGAGATCGTCCGGTTTAAAAAAGAGTTCCCGCTAAAGTTTGTTGTTTTTGACGATGATATCTTTATCCTGCCTTATAATTGGCTTGAGGAATTCTGCGCCGAGTATAAAAAGCATGTGGACTTGCCATTTTTCTGTTACCTTAGGGCGGATTTAGTCGATGAACGGACAGTCCAGAACTTAAAATCGGCCGGATGTTTTAGCGTATCAATGGGCATTGAAACAGCCGAAGAAAACCTACGCAACCGTATTTTTAAGCGAAATATGTCCAGAGAGCAGATCGTTTCCGCCGCGAAATTGATTAAAGCGTATAAAATTAAATTAAAGGCGAGCAATATTATCGCTGCGCCTGGGAGCCCTCTGGATGTTGACCTGGGTACCCTGGAGCTTAACATTCTTTGTAAAACCGATTATTCCAGCGTAGAGTTACTTACGCCTTACCCCGAAACCGAGATCTGTTCGTGGTTTGACGCAGATGTAGACAAGAAGCATCCTGAATCCTGTCAAAAGAATAAGTATGCTAAGCGCCAGGCTCAAAACCTGCGCAATCTCTTTGCCATTATTGTTGAGTTTCCGGCCTTATTCAATTTAGTGCGGGTTTTAATCAAGCTACCTTGTGCTAAATTCTACGAATTTTGTTTTTTTATCTGGGAAGGATACTGCGCATATTTTCGCCTTTATCCCGCAGGCTGGCTGTCTTTCGGGAGAGGAATCAAAAAATACGCCTGCAGGGCTAAGGAAAGTTTTTTAAAAAAGGAATTATTTACCCGTATCTGATTATGGATATCTTGGATGGATTTAAAAAAACGTATTATCAGTATAAAATTTTTCTACGTCCACTGCCGCCTTTACGCCAAGCCCGCATATTGTATCGAAAATTTACCAACCGGTTTATCTGTCGCAATACCGTTAATACGCTGGTATTCGGGTTGACCTATAGATGCCAATTGAATTGTGTCCATTGCGGGGTAAACGCGAACGCTGATTCGACCGAAGGCGAATTGGATACGGACGAAATAAAAGAAACCCTGCGGCAGGCTCGCGGGCTAGGAGTTTATTTTGTCGTTCTTTTCGGCGGTGAACCTTTTTTACGCCGGGATATCCTGGAGATCGTTCAGTACGCCGCAAAATTAGGGATGATGGTATCTATCAGCACTAACGGTTTATTATTAGACCGCTGGCTCCTTGAAAAATTGAAGAAGTGCGGGGTTTCATTCCTGAATATAAGCCTGGATAGTTCGGACCATCGGGTCCATGACCGTTTACGTAGATGCGAGGGCTCTTTTCAGAAAGCCATGCATAGCTTAGAAGAAGGGGTAGCGGCAGGAGTTAATGTCATCGTCTCGACTTATGCCACAAAGGAAAATATACAAAGTAGGGATATCGAGCGGATAATCGTATTGGCAAAAGCAAAAAGAGCAAGCGGGGTAAGGATACTTTTAGCAATTCCCGCAGGCAGATTATCTAATGCGCCTGGTTTAGAATTCAGCGAGCAGGATAAGGCTTATATTTATAAACTGCTTGACCCCACATATGTTTTCATCGAAGGCGTATGCAATGCCCGCACCGAATGCAATGCTTTATTAAAAAGGCTTTTTTATATATCTCCGTATGGCCAAGTGCAGCCTTGCGGTTTTGTCCCGGCCTCTTACGGGGATATCAGGACGGATAGATTAAGCACTATCTGGGCCAGGATGAAGAGCTCCCGTATTTATGCTGTTTTGGACCATAATGACTGTATAATGCGCCATAGCGATATCCAGGACGGGAATAACGAGATATTCCGGGGCGGGGCTGTCTTAGGCTGCTACGGTTTTAGAAAATAAGTATGTATAAAAAAAGTGTGATGATTTTAGACGGTAATACCAGAATAGCCCTGGCTTTGGCGAGGGACTTTGGCCGAAGAGGTATAAGAGTGATTGTGGGAGGGCCTTCCATGCTCTCCCGGGCTTTTTATTCTAAATATGCGCAGGAATATTTTTTGTATCCCGTTAATAGCGGCTGCCAGGATGCCATCTTGGCCAATGTCAAGAAGTATAAGCCGGATGTATTGATGCCGGTTATGGGCAAAAGTTTTGAAACCATAATTAAAAACAAGGGTGATTATGCCGCATATACTAATTTAATCCCCTTGCCGGATTATCCGGATTTTAAGCTTATGAATGATAAATATTTACTTATGAAGCATGCCTTAAAAGAAAATATCGCTATACCCGAAACATTTTTTTTAGATAGCACAGATGATGCGGAAAGCTTAAGCGAGAATTTACCTTATCCTGTTTTGGTAAAACCGCGCGTATCCGGCGGCGGTTTTGGCATCGGCCTGGTGTCGTCTCCGGGCCTTCTTTTGAATCAGATATCCAGGACGCACGATATACTCAGCCGTTACTCCGGCCATTGCGCCGGCCTTCCGATTATCCAGGAGCATATCGAAGGAGAGGTGGTTAATTTCTACGCATATTGTGAAAGGGGGGTTCCCAAGGCGGTATTTATGACCAGGACCATACGCCAATACCCTGTTAAGTTCGGCCCGGGAATCGCGTCAGTATCGATTAAAGATAAATTAACAGCGGATATTTCTAGGAAGTTATTAGAACCATTGGAATGGGAAGGAGTTATAAGCTTGCAGTACATTATTGATAAGAGGGACGGTTTGCCTAAGTTTATTGATGCTAATCCGCGGTTTTGGGGCACAGTAGAATCCCCGATCGCCTACGGCGTAGATTTTCCTTATTTGCTTTTTAAAAAAGCAATAGGCGAAGAAATAGGTAGGGAATACGATTATGCCGTCGGCAAAAAATTCCGCTGGGTTTTATTTGGCGAACCGTTTTATTTGTTGAAGACAGGCAGCCGGTTAAGCACGATTATGGATTATTTGGATATAAAAGACACGAAGTGCGAAGTATCTCTAAGCGATATCCTGCCTCATATTGTCCAAGCGCTAAACATTTTAGTCAGCAGGGAAATAAGATGACCGGGATCGGTAATAAAAATATGCGGATATTGTTTGTTCTGAAAGAAGTCGAAGACGAGCAATTGGGCATAATGTATCTGGCCAGCGTTTTAAAAAGCCGGGGATATGAAACGGGATTAATAAAGGCGGATTACGATGCCATATTCACAAAGTTGCAGGATAATACCCCGACTATTTTAGCCTATAGCACGCTCGGTTACTATTGCAACTATTACCTGGAGCTTAATAAGAAAATAAAAAAAATATTTAAAGTTTTTTCGGTATTCGGAGGCCCTTATCCGACATCTGATCCCGGGATAGTGGAGAATGACGGAGTGGACGCTGTATGCATCGGAGAAGGGGAATACCCCTTATTGGAGCTGGCGGAGAATCTGGAGAACGGCAGGGACATCAGCGGTATAAAAAATTTATGGGTCAGGTCCGGAGGCAGAATATATAAAAATACCCCCCGTCCGCTTATTGACGATCTTAACGAGCTGCCTTTTCCTGACCGCGATATTTTCTCGCTCAAATCGCCTTTTTTCACCGACCGGGTAAGTATGATCACCAGCAGGGGATGCCTCTATAATTGCCCTTATTGCCAGAATAATATTGTCCGCCGTGTTTACGGTACAGATAATATCTACCGCAGGAGGTCGGTTGATA
>JAQTVG010000146.1 GCA_028706895.1 Candidatus Omnitrophota bacterium | reverse complement strand
AGGGGGCTCCCGAGAAGATGGGTTATCCTGAATACGGGACGTTAATTAAAAGGGGCCTGCGGGCGCGGCTTGAAGTGCAGAATTTTATAACCGGCCAATTGATGCTCGCGTTTGATTTTCATCCGGATAAACCGGCCATATTGCATAATCTTACAAACCAGTACCCTGAATTACCGGCGTTGCCGATATCGCCGGATATTTTTGAAATTATGGATGACCTTCCTATTAAAGAAATATCGGTTAATTTAGAAAAAACTACCGCCGGAATAAGTAAGCTGGTAAATTCAGAAGGTTTCTACGGCATAAAGAATATGATTCAGGAAATGGCCCAGGCAGCCCGCTCCATACGTTTATTTCTAGAATACCTTGAGCAGCATCCCGAAGCTCTTTTAAAAGGAAAAACAAACCCTAAAGGAGAATAAAATGAAAGATGCCCGTTATTTATGTTGCGCGGTTATTGCTTGCGCGGTTATTGTTTTAGTTTCAGGCGGATGTTTGTCCGTTCCGGATAGCCCAAATCCCCGTTTTTATACTCTGGAGGCTATAGGCAAAGACCAGGAAGCCCCGAAATTGGATATTGCTGCCGATACAGTTATCGGAATCGGGCCGGTCAGGATTCCTGAATACCTGAACCGCCCGCAAATTGTTACAAGGGATAAAAACGGTATGCTTACATTCGCCCAGTTTGACCGTTGGGGGGACCCATTGGACCTGGCGCTTACGCGCCTTATTAGCGGCAATCTTGCGGTTATGCTTCCGCAGGCGAGCTTTGAAATATTCCCATGGAATATGGCTATTCCCGTTAATTATCAGGTAATCGCGGATTTTGTGCAATTAGAAGCGGAACTGAACAAAGATTTATTCCTTGCCGTGCAGTGGTCAATCATTGATGCCCAAGAGAACAAGATGATGGTTACAAAAAAATTTGAATTAAGAAAAACTATCAGCCCGCATAATTACTCTGGGCTTGTTAAGGCATTAAGCGAATCTTGCGTGTTATTATCGGGCGAAATTGCTAAAACAGCGGCGTCTCTGCCGCAAGCAGCCGATACAAAAAAGTAATCCTCTATACATAAGGCCATGCCTATCGGAAAACAAAATATATCCATTATGAAATTCTTAAGAAGATTAATTCTTTCCCTGGGAGTGGTTTTTCTTGTATTGCTTATTCTGTTGACATCGGTATTTTATGTCGTTAAGCATCTCAGGATAAAAGAAATAGTAGAAGATGAAATAGAGCTAAAGCTTGGTATTAAAGTCACTATAAAGAAAATAGATTTTTCCCCGCTTTTGGCCCATATCGCGGCGCAGGATGTAACCATACATAATCCGAAAGGTTTTGCAGAAGATGAGCTTGCCTATATAAAGTCAATTCACTTTATCTTTGACCCGCTGGAGATTATTACCCGGGAAAAACCGAATATTTATTTATTTATGCTGGACCTCCAGCGGCTAAATATCATAAAAAATAAAGATGGCAGGGTGAATATAAAAGAGATTATTCCTATTGAGAAAGCAGATGCTTCCAAAGAAGAGGATGCGCATTTTTATTTTGATGTAGCGGTATTAAGCGTCGGCGAAGTAAGTTATACGGAATATACAGAAGATGGGAAAAGAGAGCATAAATATCCTATCGGGTTAAAAAACGCGGCGTTTGTGGGTATTAACGATGAGAATGAAGTTGTGAAAATGATAGTCTATAAAGCATTAGAGAATACTGATGTTGGCAGGCTGATTAATTTAACTGTCGTGCCTGTTGTTACACAAATAACAGATACGATGGGAGCTGCCTGGAATACCGCCAGGACCGGGGCAAAGGGTGCCTGGGAAATCGCTACTTTGCCTTTTAAGCTGTTGTTTGGGGGGAATTAACAAGAGAAAAAATATTTCTTTTTTTATTTTTTATGATAAAATATCCGCATACTATAAAAGGAGGCAGGTAATGATGCCAAAATTATTGAAAACGGGTTTTATCGCTTTAATCGGTATTTTTATTTTGAGTCCATTTTCTTTTGCCGCAACAACAGGTAACAGTTCGCGGGATATGGTTTTGACAGAGGCCTTAGACCAGGTACAGCAGAAGACAGATGCTGTTACCGAAGCTACTCCTGAATATGAGCCAAAAGTTTTCCGCCAGAAATTAAGCACCGCGGTAGTGGCTGAAGAAAAGGAAGAAGCCCCCCGCAGCGAGTTTGATTCTTATGTGCGTTATATGCCTACACGTTCATTAGCAAGCCAGCCCGGCAAGATATCAATTATTAAATCCGCGGCTGAATATAGTTATAATTTTAAGGCGTTTGGTAAATTGCCGATACAGTTAGGCATTGGCGCGGAGGATATAAATATAAATGCCAGTGATGCCGTACCTGTTAGCTTGCCGGCGCATTTAACAAGTTTTACTTTTGGCGCAGAGGCAACCCTGCCGTTTTTTACGTTAGAAAAAACTTACCTGCGGTTGGGGATTATGCCCTCTTTTAATTCAACAAACTGGAATTTTAAAGCAAATAGTTTTAATTTTGGTTCACGTGCCATGGTAATCTATCAGCCGAGCGATAAATTGACATTTGTATTAGGGTTATCTTCGGAACCCGGGTTTGAAAATCCTCTTATGCCTTTTGGCGGCATAATTTATGAACCCAATGACAGGTTGACTTTTAATTTGGTGCCTTCGCGGCCGACTATTTCTTTTGATTTAACCAAGCATATTACCGCATTCTGGGAAGGCGGCATGTCCGGAGGGGAATTCAAGGTTACTAAAGATAATTTTAACGGAGCAGCCCTGGACTACAGCGAGATGCATACAGGCCTTGGTTTACAAATAAGGCCGAATGAAAATATTGATGCTTCAATATCCTTTGGCCGTACGTTCAATCAGAGCTTGGAATACAGGGACAGTTTAGGCAAAGTAAATATTAAAAACGGGTTTTATTCTGAATTCAGGGTAGAAGCAAGAATCTAGCATTAAATAATAATCCGTCCTGCGTTTGAAGGGGGAATTCCTGGACGTAAAAATAAGTAAAACCTTCGCCTTTTTCTTAGGCGAAGGTTTTTTGTTTATACATTATAAAAAATGACATTAATAAAGAAAAATCCTGATACGGCAGAGAAGCTTTCAATTTTATCGCAGGATTCCAGGTATGATCTTGCCTGTGCCTGCGCCACGCGTGAAGATGAACATCGCCGGCGTTCAAAAGAAGGTAAATGGATATACCCGGTTATCCTTCCTAATGGCGGGACAACTTATCTTTTAAAAACTTTGCTTTCAAATGAATGTGTCAACAATTGCAAATATTGCCCGCTTAGGGCAGGTTCTGATACAAAGCACTGCAGCCTAAGCCCGGAGGAGTTATCAAGGATTTTTCTTACCTATTATAATGCCCGTAAAGTAAGCGGCCTTTTCTTAAGCAGCGCGGTTATGAACAGCCCTGATAACACAATGGAGCGTATTAATCGCACGGCGCTTTCTTTGCGTAAGGCCCAATTCAGGGGATACATTCATTTAAAAATAATTCCGGGCGCATCAGATGCTGCTATTCGTCAGAGCCTGGCTTTGGCGAGTGCCGTATCTTTAAACATAGAAACTGCCGGTGAAAATAATTTTAAATATCTTAGTACGGCCAAGAATTACCTTAGTGATATCATCCGGCCGATAAAATTAATCAGCCGCCTTACGGCAAAAGGCTCTATCTATGGCGGTGTTAAGCAAACTACGCAATTCGTGGTTGGGGCTTCGCAGGAAACAGACAGGGAAATTATAGATTATTCCTGGAAATTATACCGGGAATTGGGCCTGAA
>JAQTVG010000145.1 GCA_028706895.1 Candidatus Omnitrophota bacterium | reverse complement strand
ACTTCTCTTAAAACCTCCAACGTAGCCCTGCGGTCATGGCCTATTCCCACCGCGTATCCATACATCTGGGCTTTCCTCTTTAATTTATAAATCTGGCCCCTGATGTATTCCGGTTCTTCTTTATTATCCAGAAAAATGTCTCTTTTGGTAAATTTCACTTTCAATTTATCCGCCAATCCGGAACAGACGGTTTGGGAAGATACATAACTATCTACAAAAAAAAGTTTCCTTCTTTTTAATTCATTCAATACTATGCTCATCGTCCTTGAGTCCCCTGTTGCCCTTGAACCCATATGGTTAGAGACGCCCTCCGCATAACGGATATCTGCCAAATCCTGGTCAATGATTTTTATCATATCCTGCTCCCCCATAGAAGCCGTAATGGTATTCTTTTCTAACCTGATTTTTTCAATCGGCTCCATCGGTAAATGCAGTATAATCTGGACACCCCGCTTATGAAGTTCTGACGCTACCTCTTTTGAATAAGCAAGTTTTGGCAGGACAGACGCGGTAAAAGGATATTTTATCTGGTCTACAATATGCAAGTTGTCAAGGTTATAACCCCAATCGTCCAGGACAATAGCTATCTTCCCTTTTACGGCGACAGCCGCTTTAGGAACTTTTTTAGGACGGGATACCAACAAAAAAATAAGCAGGATTGTTTCCAGAAAAAGCAGGATGGACAGAGTTAAAATTATCGCTTTATATTTTTTATTTATTTTCATCTTTTTTAACATCCTTATTCTTGTATATCCGTATTGCCTTTAAAACATCTACCGCACGCATAAGCTGATTATCCGAAGTATGTTCTTTCGCCAGTTCTTCTTTGCCGGTTTTTTCTTTTTTTTCAATCTGGTCAAATATCTCTTCGGGCTTTTGGGTTTTTGGCTCAAGCTCAGGAGCGAGTTCTATTCTGCCTTCCTCAACAACGATATCAGGCACTATCCCTTTACCATGTATCTGCCTGCCTGACGGCGTAAAATACCTGCTCGTGGTAAGCCTTAATGCCGAACCGTCCCTTAAAGGTATAACCGTCTGCACTGACCCTTTGCCGAAAGACTTTGTGCCTAATATGATAGCGCGTTTATAATCCTGGAGCGCCCCTGCCATAATTTCGCTTCCTGAAGCAGAACCGTCGTTAATCAATATTACCAAAGGCAAATCAGTAATCGGGCGCTGGGCGCGGGAAAAAAATTCCATACTCTGGGTTGAAGGCCGGCCTTTTGTATAGACTATCATCTTGTTTTTATCAAGAAATTTCTCCGTGGTATATACGGCGGCATCAAGCAATCCTCCCGGGTTGTTGCGTAAATCTATAATAAGGGCATTCATACCCTGCTTTTTTAAATTAGCAAGCGCCACATCCATATCCCGAGGCGTATTCTCCCTGAATTCAACCAGGCGTATATAACCAATATTATCTTCCAGAATCTTGGCTTCTTTTACATTTTCTATTTTAATGATATCGCGCACTATCTTGAATTCCAGGAGTTTCTTTTCCGATTCCCTTAAAACAGTGATATTTACCGCTTCTCCGGGTTTTCCTCTTAATCTTTTAACCGCGTCTGTAATCGTCATATCACGGGTTACTTCATCATTAATCTTGACAATCCTGTCATTGGTCTTTAAGCCGGCTCTCCAGGCGGGCGTATCTTCTATGGGGGTTACTACCGTCAATAATCCGTCTTTGACGGTAATCTCAATGCCTAAGCCGCCGAATTTCCCCTCGGTATCTACCTTCAGCTCGTTATAGGTATCCGGGTCAAGGAACTGGCTATGCGCGTCTAACGACGACAACATACCCTTCAGCGCTCCATAAATTGCGTTTTTAGGCTCAACATCATCAACATATTCCGACTGGATAATCGCCAATGAGTCCGAGAATAGCTCAACCTGCCGGTATAAATCATCCCTGCCCTTTTTCTCGTTAGCCGATGAGACAAAAGAATAAATCCCGAATACTATAATGGCCGTGATTAATAATACAGTAAATCTCTTACGCATTAGCTAACCTCCTCCTCAATACTTCCTGGACTATTTTAGGATTGGCCTTGCCTTTAGTCTTCTTCATAACCTGCCCGACTAAAAACATCACCGCGTTTTCTTTTCCGGATTTAAACGCTTCCACCGACTTAGGATTTTCTTTTATAACTTCTTCTATGTCTTTTTCAAGGGCGGACTCATCGGAAATCTGAACCAGGTTTTTCTCTTTGATGATTTCAGAAGGGGACTTCCCGGTCTTAACGACCTCTTCCCAGACTGCTTTCGCGGTCAAATTAGAAATTAATTGTTTATCTATATACTCAAAGAGTTCAATATAATATTTATCCTTAACATTCAACTTTGTTATAGAACATTTTAGAGTACTTGCAGTAGGAGAAGCAACGTTTATCAACCAATCAGCAACGAGTTTTTTATTGCTATAACTATTCGCTAATTCTATAGCCAAGTCTACATCTTCTAACCCGTAAGAAACCAAAGTGCCCGCAGAAGTAGCTGATGCCCCCAACCGTATTAACTCTTGTTTTTTCTCTTTGGGTAATGTTGGGATGGTTTTTTTAATCTCCTCAATTTTGTCTTTGGTGATTATAAAAGGCGGCAAATCCGGTTCGGGAAAATAACGGTAATCCTGCGCCCCTTCTTTTGTGCGCATAGAGAATGTTTTCATTTCCTTTTCGTCCCATAACCTGGTGTCCTGGATAATCGGTTCCTGTTTATCCAATAGCTCCGTCTGACGCTCTACCTCATATGACAAGGCGTCTCTAACCGCTTTAAATGAATTCATGTTCTTTAATTCTGTTTTCACTCCGAGTTCTTTAGCGCCTTTCTTCCTTAAAGAAATGTTGGCATCGCAGCGCAGGGACCCTTTTTCCATATCGCAATCAGAAACATCCAGATATTCAATAGTATTTTTAAGAAGAGTTAAATATTCGTAGGCTTCCTGTGGAGAGTTCATATCCGGTTCGCTTACTATTTCAAGCAAAGGCACGCCCGCGCGGTTAAAATCTACAAGGCTTACCTCTTCCTGATGTATCAGCTTGCCTGCGTCCTCTTCCATATGCACGCGGGTTATGCCTATACGTTTAGTTTTCCCGTCAATTTCTATATCAAGGAACCCATTACGCGACAAAGGCAAATCATATTGAGATATCTGGTAATTTTTAGGCAGGTCCGGATAAAAATAATTCTTGCGGTCAAATTTGGTATACTCCTCTACTTTACAATTTAAGGCAAGGGCAACTTTAATCGCGTAATCAAGGGCAACTTTATTGAAAACCGGCAGGCTCCCCGGGAATCCGAGGCACACGGGGCAAGCCTGGGAATTAGGCTCCCTGCCAAATTCAGTAGAACACCCGCAAAATGCCTTGGTCTTTGTTTTTAAATGGAGATGGACCTCTAATCCAATTACTGTTTCGTAATCCATAGTCAGTCAGGGACGGTTCTCAAACGAACCGAGAAGTGTCCCATTAGGGGACGGTTTTAACCGTATTTGAGAACCGTCCCTATATTCCTGGTTTCTTTTTATGCCAATCGGTGCTCTGCTCATAGGCATAAGCTATTTTAAAAAGCGCCTCTTCATTAAATGGCTTTGCTAAAATCTGCAGGCCCACCGGCAGCCCCTTTTTTGTAAAACCGCAAGGGATGGATATCGCGGGGATTCCCGCCAAGTTTGCCGATATGATATATATATCCGAAAGGTACATGCTTAAGGGATCCTGGGTTTTTTCTCCGATTTTAAAAGCTGCAGTCGGTGCAGTCGGTGTAATTACACAATCAAAAGCCGCGAAAACTTTGTCAAAAA
>JAQTVG010000144.1 GCA_028706895.1 Candidatus Omnitrophota bacterium | reverse complement strand
ATCTTTAGTTCTATAATTTTGTGCCTGAAAAGAATAAGGAAGGAAATCCCGAAATGAAATCAACAAGTACTTTATTGTAAAAACGTCCGCTGTCCATCCATATTCATTACGGACAATAAGAAGACGCACCCGTAGACGTACAGTCAGTACACGGATTCTCGCTATAAGTATTATCTTTATACCACTCAAGTACGCCTGAATCCACATTCATACGTAAATACACTATATATGGATTTGGGGCATTCGGAGATTTACCGTTTGCTGTACACCTTACCGAACAACACCTGACCCAAGTAGCGTCATTAGTACCCTTAAGGAATCGAAAATAACTCTCTCCTGAACAGGTATTCGTAACCCCTAGATCAGTGTTCGTTATTCCCGTCGCCGTACCATTCTTTAAATAATATTCCAACGCAAGTTTTCGCATTGCACCTATTTTGGCCTTAGCTTCACCAAGGCGAGAACCCTCAACTATCGTGGTATATTGGCTAAGACCTAAGGTTGCGAGAATACCTACAATGATGATTACTATGATTAATTCTAAAAGAGTGAAGGCCTTTTTATTATTGGGATTGGTTGGTAAATGATTCTTTTCAAAAATAAACAATCTAATCCTGTGGTTCATAATATTTATTATATACCTCCACAATGTACATTACAACTTTTTTATAACAAAGCAGGAAAAGCTAATTTAAAAATGGTTTACGAGTCAATTAGGAAACTGTACCTTTAGAGGGTACACTTTCCGCTTTGAGCGCGAAAGCGTCTTTGCTTTGAGTTGGAAAACGTCTCTATTAATTATCGGTGGACATGTAGGAGAGATTTCTCTCAATAAATTCTAATAGCTTCTGCTGGATAGAAGGCGGAGTATTGTAAAACTCTACCCCCATCCCCGGATGGGAATGAGGTTGAACCTGTTTATCAGACAGCCAGACAACTTTTGCTTCAAGCTCTATTTCTTCCATTTTCGGCGCAAGCTTAAGCTTCAAAGTAATCCTGTCTCCCAGCTTAAACTGCCCGCAGCCGAATATGTAAGCGCCGATAGCGCTCAAATTCAGAAGGTCGCCTTTCACGCAAACGCCGGCCTTGTTATCTTTCTCTTTTAGCTCTATCTTAATGTCAATAGGCAGGCGCTTAAACCTGCGCCGCAATTGCATCTTCTTGATATTTTCTATTATTTTATCTTCTCTGAAGCTATCTATTGCCAAATCCTCTGTGGCGTAAATATCAATAACCCTGTCCAGCCCTGCGATAGAAAACGCGCCCTTAAGATGAGCAGGTATCCCGGAAAATTTCATCCTCCCGTTACTATTCATTACTTCTTTATATGCAATAACTATTACCGAAATACCCATATAATCAATAAAATCAACTGATTCAAAATTGCAGAGTATATCGGAATACCCGTCGCGGATACACTGGCCTACCACTTCTACAAAATTAGCGGCATCCACGTCAATGCGCCCATACAAATCCAAGATAACAACATTCCCCTGTTGCCTGGCTTTAATATCCATGTGCCTTCCTTTTATAAGATACGGTTTCTATCAATTATACCGCTAATATATTTTAAGTCATTAAGAATAATGCCCGCGAGATTACCCCCCTACTATCTTGAAAAGAGTCACTAACCCCAATATTACTATCAAAATCCCCACGTACCTCTTCAGCTTGTCCGAAAAAACATTTTTTACTGTAAGCGCGGCAAAAGGCACAGCCGCTGTCGCAAATAAAACTAAAATGCCTGTCAATTTCCAATCTATCGCTTTACCGCTTAGAAAGTAAAAAACAAACCCCACCAGGCAGGTAATCGCTTCTGCAAATGCGGTTATCCCGACGGCATTCTTTGCATTTATACCGGAAATTAACTGCCCGCCCATTACCAGCGGCCCGTATCCTCCGCCTGATATGCCTTTGTTAAAAGACGCCAGCAAACTTATTCCCGCTATCTTACGCCAGGAAAAACGCATAGGCCTGTTAATCGTAACAAGAATAAGTATCCCCATTGACAATACCAGTATTCCTATATAAAGAGTTAGAAGCCATTTCGGTATCCTTATTGCTACGGCTACGGATATTATGACGCCTACCGCGCTGACTAACCCAAGGAGTAACGCTACTTTAAAATCTTTAGAATTAATCTTCAAATCCACATTACGCATATTATGGTGGGATATGCATGCGGCTATATCGGTAAATAACTGTGATACTAAAACCGCGGGCACAACTTTTAACGGCTCAAAACCCATAATTATCAGGATAGGCGCCAGCGCCGTTCCGTATCCCATTCCAAGCCCTGAATCAAGATACTCGCTGATAAAAGCTATGATACCTATAAAGAAAATCATTGATGTATTCTACTTCAAATAGGCCAACCCCGCAATATATTTTGTAATTTTGCGTTAACAATAATATTGACTGAAAAGTATTTTCGTGTAAAATAACTTCTACTATTCCCCCTTAGCTCAGCCGGTAGAGCGAGTGGCTGTGCCCGAGGAGCGTAGCGACGAGGGCAAATATGTCATACGTTCCGGCATGAAAAGAGGTGATCTTTGGCAAAGCGTGATACACGATGTTATGCTGACCGCCGCCAATATTTAATTGCCGCTGTTCGTAAAAGGCGTAAGAAAATCAGACAGATGGCAGTTGAGTATAAAGGCGAACGATGCCAGCAATGTGGCTATAATCGTTGTATCGATGCTTTAGAGTTTCATCACACTGATTCTTCTGGCAAAGACTTTAGCATCTCAGAAAAAGGATATACGAGAAGCTGGAGTAAAGTTAAAGAAGAATTAGATAAGTGCATGTTACTCTGTGTCAATTGTCACCGCGAACTTCATGCTCAAAGCGCAGCTTCTACGGGAAACCGTAGTTGAAACTGCAGGAGAATTGCTGGAAGCCCTAGAGATAGGGTAATCAGCAGCCGAGCCCTGAAATTTAGGGAAGGTTCAGAGACTATGCACCTGCTGCCGTAACGTAAAGCCGACGGTAAAGATATAGTCCACTTCCGAAAGTAATTTCGGGTTAAGTGTAACCACCAGGTCCGAGGTTCGAGTCCTCGAGGGGGAGCCAATCTTAAGCGCCCAAGCGAATGCTTGGGCGCTTTTGTCTCTGGTCTTCCCGAGTAGAAGAGCGTCAGGGATAACGAAGCAGAGCCCCCATAAAGTAGCTATTGCAGGCTATTTAGTCATGCGGCGCATAAAGAAGTTATACCAGAATATATGCCATATTATTAATAATAAAATAACACCTGTTGTGGAAATAGGAAAGAGATTATAGGAAAAAATGTTTTTCCGGTAATTTTCTTGAGGGGGTGCGAGCATAGCCTGTTTTTGCGATAGAATGATATTGGTTCCCAGTGTTAGAACACCAGTCTTTCCATTTATAGCTTTTTCTGAAGGCAGGCGATATATAGAAACTTGAAAACATGAAAGACAGAGCAGGAAAAATAAAAGCGCCAGAGTCATCAAAAAGGTGCCTTTTGTCGCTTTTCCAGTCAATAATTCTTCGCGCTCATCGCGTTCTTTCATAAATGTGATCTTGGTTAATACTCCTTCACGAAATGTTTCGGATATCAACAATCGTATAGCCAGGTATACTGTGAGAGACATCCATAAGCCCAGAGCTAAACCTGACAGGCCGTGCCATACAGAGGTTAGCCCGCTATCCGGAAACTTAAAGAATCCTTTCTCGTAAAGTATCGAGAATACCCCAAGGCCAAAAACCACCGGAAGGCCGTATAAGAATATTTTCGAAATTATGATGTCCGATTTTTTCATTTTTTCATCTCCTTTATTGAAAATATCTCAT
>JAQTVG010000143.1 GCA_028706895.1 Candidatus Omnitrophota bacterium | reverse complement strand
TTTTATTTTAAGTGGTTTCTTAATTATTACATTTCTTCTGGTCATTGCCAAAAGGGTCACCGCTTTGGTCCGGACATTCAGGATGCAGTCGGTATTTTTATTCCTCTATGCCCTTTATATGGGGTTAAGCCAGCGGCATCTTGAATTATTTGTAGTCTGTATATTAGTTTTTGTGCTTAAGGTGCTGGTCGTGCCGTTCGTGCTTCTGCGTATCGTGCGCCGCATTAAAGTAGAAGAAGATCTTGGGCTTCTTATAAATCCGCAGCTTTCACTGGTTATCGCGCTCGTTTTTGCGTATCTTTCATATCTGTTTGCGCATGATGCCATGTCACTTGCGAACTCTCCTGAATCCGCGGCGTTTATCGCCTCAATTACCGCGGTATGCATAGGTTTCTTCATTATGGTAAGCCGGATGAAATCGTTAAGCCAGATTATCGGGCTCTTAGTTATGGAAAATGGTATTTTTCTTGCAGCCAGCGCAATAGCAGGGGGGATGCCGTTTTTCGTTGAGATTGCGCTCTTCTTCGATATCTTTGTTTTTGTTATTATTATTGAAGTCTTTGTATATAAGGTAAACAGGCTTTTTACGCACATTGACGCATCAAAGATGAAATCGCTTAAAGGATAATTATGCTCATCGCCTTAATAATTATTATACCAGTTTTTTTAATAACCCTTTCAGTGTTTATCAGAAAGGTAAGGGTGCTGTGCCTGATTAACGCATTGGGTTATTTGATCCTTCTCGCCGCCTGTGTTTTATTGTTAAAAGATTTTTTGGCTAAAGGGAGCCCCTCTATAAATTTATGGGGATGGATTTATATTGATGCATTGAGTATTTTCTTTCTGCTAACCACCGCCGTAGTCAGTTTTGCGGCAAGCGTATATTCCATCGGATATATCCGCCACGAAGTAGCAGAGCAGAAGATATCCGTGCGAAAGACAGGCGCGTATATCCAATTATTTAATCTCTTCTGTTTTACGATGCTCATAGTTCCTCTTCTGAATAATCTGGCTTTGGTCTGGATCGCTATCGAAATGACAACGCTGATTTCCGCGTTTCTTGTCGGGTTTTATAACGTGAAAGAATCTATTGAGGCTGCCTGGAAATATATTATTATTTGTTCGGTAGGTATAACCTTCGCGCTTCTGGGGATAATATTTTTTTATTATACCTCTTCAAAAGACGCCGGGATAAAGAGCCTGGAATGGGCAAGTATGCTGTCGGGATCCGGCATGTTTAATCCAAAGATCGTGAAACTCGCACTTATTTTTATCCTGGTCGGATATGGGACCAAAGCGGGCCTTGCGCCAATGCATAATTGGCTTCCTGACGCACATAGCCAGGCGCTTTCTCCCATAAGTGCCTTATTATCAGGGGTGCTGCTCAAAATTTCTTTATATGCCATCCTGCGCTTTGTAATGCTGGCAAATCTTTCAGTCGGATATGCGTATAGCGCAAAGTTTTTTGTTTTATTCGGCCTGTTTTCTATTTTGATAGCAGGCGCCTTTATCCTTGTGCAAAAGGACCTAAAAAGGCTCCTTGCTTACAGCAGTGTGGAGAATATAGGGCTGATATCTTTAGGGCTTGGTTTTGGGGCCTTCGGCGGTATATTTGCCGGTTTGTTTCACGCGTTCAACCATGCCGTAACCAAGGCGCTCATGTTTTTCTGCGCCGGAAACGCAGTGAGCGCTTACCGCAGCAATAACATGAATAAGATGCAGGGCATGATCAAACTTATGCCTTTTACGGGGATAGCGATGTTCCTCGGATTCTTCGCGTTAATCGGCATGCCGCCATTTTCCATATTTGTCAGTAAATTATTGATCCTGATTGCTGCCTTCGGGAGCAAACATTATTTTTTAGCCGCGTTCATGCTTATTTTTATCGCCTTTGCCTTCGCGGGGCTGCTTTATCATATTAGCAGGGTAGTTTTAGGCAAAGCACCTCAAGGGGTGCCTGCCTGGAAAGAGCCGTTAAGTTCAAAAATAGCGCTGCTATTTTTGGGGATTTTTATATTAGGATTAGGATTAAGGATCCCGCAGGAGTTTTTGAGCCTGCTTAGCAGTTGCGAACAGCTGATTTTGGGTAAATAAATGAAACAAGCAAATTATATAGAAAATATTTTAACTTCCGAAAAGATAAATATAATCGATCTGTCTTATCCTTATCAGGATGAGGTTTATATCCGGGTAGATAATGCCGATTTTGTCAAAACATGTAATCTGTTGCATGAGTGCCTTGATTCTCCGGTGATGATGCTTTTTGCCGAAGATTTACGCGCCGAATTAAAAAGCTTTGCGCTTTATTGCCTTTTTTTAAGTATCCAAACACATTCCTGGGTATTTGTGCGGCAGGACATCGCGCAGGATAAGCCTGAATTCGCTTCTCTTGCAAAAGGTATTTATTCTGCCAGCTTGTTTGAGCGTGAGATTAAGGAAATGTTCGGCATTGCGCCAAGAGGCAACCCTGATGGCAGAAGCCTTAAACTTCACAACGAAGTTTGGCCTAAAGGGTATCATCCGCTGCGTAAAGATTTTGGCGGACTGCCGGAAGCAGCCCCCGGAAAGCCGCAGTATATTTTTAAACGCGTAGACGGAGAAGGTATTTTCGAAATCCCGGTGGGGCCGGTCCATGCAGGCATTATCGGACCAGGCCATTTCAGGTTCAGCGCGGCAGGTGAGCCGATAATAAATCTGGAGATACGCCTTGGCTGGACGCATAGGGGGATAGAGAAGCTTCTCGAAGGTAAAACGGTTTTCGAAGCGCCGAAAATTTTTGAATGCATAAGCGGCGATACAGCATTTGGTTATAGCCTTGCTTTTTGTCAGAGCGCAGAAAAGATCTTTGGGATTACTATTTCCACTCGTTCACAGCTTTTACGTGTCCTGTATTTAGAACTTGAACGGTTGTATAATCATATTAATGGCATGGGCGGCATCGCCCTTGATGTCGGCTTCAGCTTCCCAGCGCAGTTTGCAAGTTTAATAAAAGAGGCGCTCTTACAGCTTAATGAAAAATTGTGCGGATTTAGATATCTTAAGGGTATAAATATAGTAGGGGGAGTAGAGCAGGATATTGATAAACCGAAGAGCGATCTTATTCGCGAGTCACTTTTAAAGATTCAAAAAGATTTTCTTGCTCTTGAGGAAATGCTTTTCTCGAGTATTTCTTTTATGGATCGCGTTGATGCAACCGGGATTTTGCGTACCAAGACAGCGCGCGATCTCGGTATCACCGGATTTGCAGGACGCGCAAGCGGTATTGCTCTGGATATAAGGAAGGTTTTTCCAAATATTTATAACAGTTTTTATTTTAAAACGGCAAAAGAACAATCAGGGGATGTGGCAGCTCGGTTGAAGGTTAGAATTAATGAAGTAAAGGAATCTCTGAATATTATACAGCAATGTTTGGAAAAGCTTGATAACTGTGATTCACAAACCAAAGCTTCCGGACAAGAAAAGGAAGGGATTGCGCTAGGTTGCGTTGAGGCCTGGCGCGGGCCGGTGCTGGTATGGACGAGATTAAACGCCAAAGGCACAATTGAAAGGTGTAAAATCGTAGATCCTTCTTTTCGCAACTGGGAAGGTCTTTCTTTCGCCGTTTTTGGAAATATTATCCCTGATTTTCCGTTATGTAATAAAAGTTTTGATCTATCGTATTCAGGTAATGACTTATGAGCCCCAATATAATTAAAAATAGTTTAAAAAAAGGCAGGGTTACTATAAAACTCGATTCAACCAGTGTGTCCTTACCGCCTGAAATAGAAAAAATGGGCCAGGGGCTTAAGAAAATAATTCATGCAAAGTTCGGCAGAT
>JAQTVG010000142.1 GCA_028706895.1 Candidatus Omnitrophota bacterium | reverse complement strand
CCTGGACAATAAGGAAGATAAGGAATACATAAAACAGCAGGTCTATGAATTAAAAATTAAGGCTAAGGCGCAAGGTTTTGCCATCGGCATAGGCCATGACCGCAGGGCTACCTTGGAAGTTTTAAGAGAAGTAATGCCGGAATTGGCAAAAGAAGGCTATAAGTTTATTTTTATATCGGAGCTGGTAAAATAATGTATGTTTTAGGCATAGAAACGTCTTGCGACGAAACTTCTGCTTCAATAGTAAAAGATGGCAGGTGCGTCCTTTCCAACGTGGTAAGTTCCAGCCTTAATGAACACAAGAAATACGGGGGGATTATTCCTGAAATAGCTTCGCGTATGCAGTTGGAGAGTATTGCTGAAGTTACGGAGTGCGCCGTAAAAGAGGCAGGGATTAAATTAAAGAATATAGGCCTGGTAAGTGTAACTAACGGCCCGGGCCTGGCAGGCTCTCTATTGGTAGGCCTATCTTTTGCTAAGTCTTTAAGCCTTGGTTTAAAAGCCCCTTTATTGGGTATAAACCATCTATCAAGCCATATTTATGCGAATTTCCTGAACGGCCAACAGCCGGCCCTGCCTTTTGTGGCTTTGATTGTTTCAGGAGGGCACACTACTTTATTTTATGTAAAGGATTTTGACAAAATAAAAATTCTGGGCCAGACCTCTGATGATGCCTGCGGCGAAGCATTTGATAAGGTAGCTAAGATTCTTGGCCTGGGGTATCCCGGCGGGCCATTGATTGAGCGGCTGGCAAGGTCAGGTAATCCCGGAAAATTAAAATTTGCCTGTTCTAATACCGAAGGGCCGCTTGATTTTAGTTTTAGCGGCATAAAGACCGCAGTGATGTATTACGTAAAAAAACATTCAATAAGTAGAGACAGCCGGGCAATCCGCGATATCGCAGCTTCATTCCAGGAAACAGTGATAGGCACGTTAGTTAATAAATCATTGTTAGCCTGCAGTATGAACAAAGTAACGCGCCTTGTTATTGGAGGAGGGGTCGCGGCAAACGCAAAATTAAGGGAAAGATTTTATAGCGAAGCAGAGAGGCAGGGGTTGGACATTTATTTCCCGGATAAAAAACTTTGCATGGATAATGCTGCGATGGTGGCGGGCTTAGGATACCGTTTATTTAAAAAGGGCTATAGTTCAGGCCTGGGTTTGAATATAGATTTCAGCTAAAGGAGGGGCAATAGAGATGATTAATGATTGGCAGATTATCGTGCGTTTGTTCTTCTCGTTGATTTTAAGCGGATTTATAGGCCTGGAACGCCAGGTGCACAGGCATACAGCAGGCTTACGCACTCATATCCTGGTAAGTTTGGGGTCCTGCCTTATAATGTTGACATCGCTGTATGTTTTTGATATATATAAAAATCAGGCCCCTATAGACCCTTCGCGTATCGCCGCAGGAGTAATAACCGGCATAGGGTTTTTGGGAGCAGGCACTATTATCCGGGCAAGGGAGGGCATAAAAGGTTTAACTACTGCTGCCAGCCTTTGGGTAGTTGCCGGTGTCGGCCTGGCATGCGGCTGCGGATTTTATAAAGCAGCTATTTTTACCAGCATCCTTGCCTTAATAACTCTTTTCTTTTTGAGGCATGTAGAAAGGATGATGTTTGGCGCGGAAGAACGGGACAAGCGGTTAGATTAGAGTGCTGTTAACCGAAGTGCACCCAAACCTATTTGATGGTTTGGTACGCCCTTTCTGGGCAGGGAGGTGCGGCAATGGCGTTTAATAAAAAGAAGCTGGAAGAAAAGATTCTTGATGTAGATGTAGCAATGCAGGGCAACCTTGCTTTTAAAGATCCGGTTAATTTGCGCATTAACGGTAAGTTTGAAGGAAACCTGGAGACTAGGGGCAACCTCACAATCGCTGCAACCGCGGTAGTTTCTGCTGACATTGTCGGGGATAACATTATTATTGACGGCAGGGTCAGGGGCAAGATTATCGCCAAGGACAGGTTAACGCTTTTACCTTCGGCCATTGTTGAAGGAGAGATATATCCGGCTAAGTTAAATGTTGCGGAAGGCGCGGTATTAGAAGGCAGGTGTTGCATGCTGCACGATTTTATGAGCGCCAATGAATTAGCGCATTATTTGGAAGTTGATTTGAATTCCATCCTTGAATGGGCAAACTCCGGGAAAATGCCTGGATTAAAAGAAGGCAATGACTGGAAATTTGAACGAAAGACTATTGATACCTGGGTTGCTTCAGGTAAGGTCGGAAAATAGTATACAGAGGTATTAATTTATGGCAGAAAGATTTTTGACTGTAAGAGACGTTTCTTCTATTTTGGGTATCTCCGAAAAAGAAGTAATGGACTTAGTGGAAAGTAAGCGCCTTGAAGCTTACAGGGTCGGCGGAGTATATATAAGATTTAAGCAGGAACAGATAGCCGAATTCAGAAAGTCCTTTAAATCAGCCACAAAACGGGTTGTCTCTTCAGAGAAATACACGTTAAGAGATAAAATCAGCGATTTTCTCTATTTTAATGATTTTTATATATTATCAGCCCTGATTATATTGCTGATCCTGATTATTATATTCCAGGAGTATTAACCCGCGCGCTTTAAGCGAACCCTGACAAAACCTTTACGGATATGGGCTATAAACAGCATTCTTGCGGCTTTAGGTTTGCCAATATTGATTTAGACAGGAAGTCACGCCGTGGCCATTCAGAAGCCATATATTGCCCGGGGAAAACCAGGGAACAACTTAAAAGCATAGCCGGCCAGTTATTAAAAAACAAACAGGATTTATTATTTACGAAACTGGAGAAAGATAATTTTAATTATCTTAAAAAACCGTTTCCTAAACTAAAATATAACGCCTTGGCAAAAATAGGTTACCTTGTAACTAAAACTAAAATTGAGAAAAAAGGTTTAGTAGCAGTTGTTTCGGCAGGCACTTCAGATATACCGGTAGCTGAAGAGGCAGCGTTGACTTTAGAGCTAATGGGCAACCGTGTGGTTAAATTTTATGACGTGGGGGTAGCAGGCGTGCACCGCGTCATGAATAATATAGATACAATCAGAAAAGCAAAAGTAATTATCGTAGTCGCAGGCATGGAAGGCGCCTTGGCAAGTATCGTAAGCGGGCTGGTCAGTTCACCTGTTATCGCAGTGCCCACAAGCTGCGGTTATGGAGCAAATTTCGGCGGGTTATCGGCGTTATTAACGATGCTTAACTCTTGTTCGGCAGGCGTGACGGTAGTAAATATTGATAATGGTTTTGGAGCGGGGTATTTTGCCTCGTTAGTTAATAAATAAGAGGCAACAGATATGGTAAACAGGATAAGCTTAAAAGAAGCAATAAAGTTTCACGGGCATCTTGGCCCATACCTGGTATTGGGCATACGCGCAGGAGAAACAGCGCTTAAGAAATTCGGGAATAAAAAATATTTTGGTTTGGAAGTTAAAGCCTGGGGGGCAACCAAAAAACCAAAATCCTGCCTGATTGATGGCTTGCAGCTTTCTACAGGCGCGACCTATGGTAAAGGGAATATTCAGAAAATAAAAGGCAGCCGGATTAAAATATTATTACGCAACCTGGAAAATAACAAGAGAATCAAAATTTGCCTGAAAAAAGATCTGGTTGATAAGTTAGCTGGTTTAAAAGGCCACCGAGATTCAGAAATATTAGCGAAGGAATTATATAAAATTAACCCTTTAAAGATTTTTAACCTTATGGTGCAACCCGGGAGATAGATATATGGCACTTTCTGGACTGGATATTTATAAGTTATTACCCAAGACTAACTGCCGCGAATGCGGATTTGTAACCTGCCTTGCCTTTGCCATGCAGTTGGCTAAGAAAGCGGTAAGCATTGATAAAT
>JAQTVG010000141.1 GCA_028706895.1 Candidatus Omnitrophota bacterium | reverse complement strand
AGTTACCGAGAAAACATCGGGTTGCTTAATCGCAGTTGCGATTATTTTGATTGTTACGTGGTTTATTATGATTATTGGCATACTTGCTGCTATTGCTATTCCGAATCTTGTAAGGGCTAAATTGGTAGCTAATGAGTCCGCTGCTCAGGTAACAGCTAAAACCATATCTACGGCGCTTGAACTTTACGCGGTTGACAACAACGGAAACTACCCTTCAGAAGAAGGCGCGCTTGCAAAAGCTAAGTCGCCATACTTATCCACTTCCTACAACAACAAAATAATCCAAGGGTACAGCTATTCTTTAAAGTTAAAGCCCAATGGATATAAGGTTATTGCGAAACCATCGGAATGTCGTGCTACAGGCAATAAAATATTTCAGATAGAAACAGGCGGGGTTATTTCTGAAGAAAGGTGCCAATGAATACAATGGGCAAAGATAAACAAGAAAATAAAGTTTTATATGAAGACGAAAATCAATTAGACCCTCTTGTAACCGCGCGGAGAGAAGGCAAGGTATGGGGGGCGGGATTAAAAGGAAATTTCAAAAGAAATAAAATTACAGTTTTTGGATTCTTGTTATTGGGGCTGGGTCTTTTATCTCTTAGCCTATTGCTTATGTTTCAAATCCTTACCATTTACCTCCCAATAAAAAACGCGGCCAGTTTTGTTAATTTCTATTTTTATTCTCTGTTTTCCATAGGAGGAGCATTTTTAGCCGGGATGATTATATTTAGAGTTATAAAGAAAAGGAGAGAATAATGTTTAATAAATGGTTATGGGCAATTATTCTGGTTTTATTGTTGTCTTTCAATAATCATAGCGCTTATGCCGATGAAATAGAATCTGGCTTTAAAGGTGTATCTACTCAGATAGCAAAAGAATGGGAAAGGCTTCAAGACAAAGCCAATAATAGCGCCGCAATTGAAAAATACTCAATTAGCTTCGAAAACCATATACCTGGGTGGGGAAATGCGTTAAGGGAGCTCATAAATCAAGAACCAAAGAGTATTTGGGCCGATGATGCGCAATATATAATTGCTGCTGTTTTTAGCGCAACAAACCTCAAAAAGCAAGCGCTAGAGTATGAATACCTGCTAAAAAATTACCCCGATATGCATATAGAAGATTGGACGCAAGAAACACTTAAAGATCTTCTTCGTAAATTTAAAGATGTGTCTTATGAACAAATGGCAAGGATTGATTTGTGCATGCTCTATAAAACATTTGGAGAAAAAGAAAAATTAAATAAACTGTGCGAAGAATCAATCAAAAAATACCCGGATAAAGCAAAGTATTTTGAAAAAATATTACAGCCTAAAATTACCGCCCCAAATTAAAGGAGTTTTTTATGAAAAAGAGAGGACTGATTAAAGCAATAATAAGCGCTGTCATTATTTGTTTCTGTTTTTCATTTACATGTTACGCGCAAGAAAAAAAAGGCACGGGGTCTCCTGTGTTCGTAGGGGATGCCAATTTAACCTATGCGAATTATTTCTTTATTTTACCGACTGGCTGGATTCCACTTATGGATAATATGAATTTGACCCACGAAAGAGGCTTCTTCAGGGCAAAACACGGCGAAAAACAAATATGGATACAAATAGTTCCTCTAAGAAAAACTCCCGGTGACACCCTGCAAAGCTTTGCTAGTAATGCTATACAGGATAGCACGAAAACAGCCGGTTGTCCTGCAGATTCAGGCAAAGAAGTTTTTTATTTTACCGCCGATCTAAATTATCCTTATAAAGTCTACACTATAAACAATTGTCCTCAAGGCACTTATGGGTTATTAGTCCTTGCGGAGCTTCCGCAGCATTTTATTAGTTTTAATCTATACGGCCGGGTAGAAAACGCAAGTGTCCTGAATAATTATACCGCAGACTTTAATCGGGTATTGAGGACTTTCCGCTGGGTTTTAGGCGCAAGCGACGAAGAAATAGGAATGACATTCAAAGAAATGAGCGAGAGCGATTTTAATAGGGAGAGGTAAAGGATTAGCCTCAAAGGAGATTTTTTATGGTTACGCAAATAATTAAGTCAGCAGTCTTATCAGGCCTCATTTTAATCCTTCCTGCCGTAATGTATGCGCAGGATATTAAACCGATTAAGCTATTAAAACCCCAAACCGAAAGCGGCAAACCCCTTATGCAGGCATTAAAAGAGAGGCGCTCTCAGCGTGAATTCAACTCCCAGGAATTGCCTTTACAGGTAATGTCTGATATGCTCTGGGCAGCGTTTGGGATAAACCGTCCGGATTCAGGAGAAAGAACCGCGCCGACCGCAATGCATATGTATGAAATTGATATCTATGTTGCTAAGGCAGAAGGCCTCTATCTATACAATGCTAAGGAAAATATGTTGATGCCGGTTCTGGCAGGGGACATAAGGGGGTTGACTGGTAAGCAGCCTTTTGTGCAGGATGCGCCTGTTAACCTTATCTATGTAGCAGACCTTTCCAAGATGAGCAAGGTACCACCTGCAAACATTGATTTCTACGCAGCTGCGGATACAGGATTTATCAGCGAAAATGTCTACCTGTATTGCGCCTCTATGGGATTAGCAACTGTCGTGCGCGGTTATATTGATGTCTCGGCATTGGCTAAGGCAATGAAACTGCGGCCTGACCAAAAGATAATCCTTGCCCAAACAGTCGGGTATCCTAAGAAATAGAAACTTCCTCATTTTTGGACTGATAAAGGTTTTAGGACATCTCAGAGGAGGAGAGAAGATATGGGTAGATTTACATCAGCATTAGCTTCAAAATTAGCCACTGAAACAACAAAAGCTATCTTAGGCAACGGAAATAAAAAAAGAAATCCTAATCAAGGTTGCATGATAATATTATTTTTTTTATTATCTCTATTTGTGATAAGCATATCTTTGGCTTTTGCAGTCATAAAATAAATAAAATTAGGTGTTTATGAATAAGAAAAAAATTGTTATAGTTATTGGCAAGAATAGATCTGGGAAAAGCACAATTATTAGTAATCTCACAGGTTGTGGTGGGAAAACGACAGGTAACTTCTCTATAGATTTAGGGATATATGTAATGGAAAATTTACAGGTTAACCCTCTTCGCAGATTATATGTTATCCCAAGCTCATTACAGGAAAATCGTAGAGCTACAATTAACCGTTAATGAATAGAGATTATCAATTTGATATAGCTTTAAGTTTTGCTGGAGAGGATCGAGTTTATCCTGAAGAGGTAGCTAAGATCCTAGAATCCCGTAGAATAAAAGTTTATTACGATCGTTTTAATCAAGCTGATGTTTGGGGCAAAAATCTTCCTGAGCATTTTGATGAGATATACAGAAAACAAGCACAATATTGTGTGATGTTTATTTCTGAGCATTATGCCAGAAAAGTCTGGCCGAATTTTGAGAAAAGAAGTGCTTTGGCTCGCGAAGTGATCGAAGCCGGATACATTTTACCGGTAAGATTTGATGATACTGATATTTTAGGGTTACCTCCATCCAAGGCCTACATTGATCTTCACCAATATACTCCAGTCCAACTTGCTAAGCTAATTATGGAAAAACTTGGCAAAGAAAAAGTTTCGAAGGAGCCGCAACAAAGTAGCCAATCTTTTCGACGTCCTAAGACGATTAAGGCGTTTGATCCTTATAAAGAATCCCAGGCTTGGATAGACTACTTAATACTTGAGTTAGAAAGAAGAAGCAAAGATTCAAAGATATCATTTACTCATTTTCCCAGAGATGGTAAACAATGTTTAAGATTCGTAGTAAACGGAAAACCTATCTATTCGATAAACATAGCATTAGGGGGCCTCTATCGCGATCACGGCTTAAGCTTTAGCTATACCCATGGCGAAATGCAGATGGTAGGTGGTTATAATGCTT
>JAQTVG010000140.1 GCA_028706895.1 Candidatus Omnitrophota bacterium | reverse complement strand
GCTTTATTATATGGCTGAGAGTAATCTTATTAATATTGCATTAGAAGCTGTAAAGAGATTGGAAGGAAAATGAAGTTTTCCCCGTTATTCTGGCCGGTGAGGTTTAAGGATAATACAATTTATGTATTAGATGAAACCTTATTGCCTAATAAAGTACATTATATAAAGGTTCGTACGTACCAGGAAGCCTGCGCTGCCATTAAGCAAATGAAGACCCGCGCAGTAGGGCAGGTGACCCTGGTTTTCTATACTTTTCTTTTGGTCCTCCAAAAAAATAAAAATAAGAAAGATTTAATGCCTGTTTTAGAAAAGGTAGCCAAAGCTATAAATGCCACCCGTCCGACGTTATCTTTTAAATATCTGACTGATATGGTTTTGGGATGGGCTAAGTCAGGCGTGCCCTTACAAAATAATATTACGCGGTTCTTAGAGGCGCTTAAAAATAAACGCATACAACAGGCAGAAGAAGCAAGTTTATTGGTTAATGACGGCGATACCATTCTTACTCATTGTAATGTCAGCGGCCTTATGCCTTTAATCGGAGAATTCTGCGCCGCACAAGGTAAAAAAGTGGAATTCTTTACCACTGAAACGCGTCCGTATTTGCAGGGCGCGCGTTTAACTGCCTGGGAATTAAAACAGGAGGGATTTAAGGTTACCGTTATCTGCGACAGCACAGTTGCGATGCTTTTAGCGCAAGGAAAAGTTAATAAGATTATCGTCGGAGCAGACCATTTGGCCCAAAACGGCGATATCGCCAATAAAATCGGAACTTATCAAATTGCTATTCTGGCAAAACACTTTAATATACCTTTTTATGTTTTATGCCCGCCGCCGTCAAGAGCGGCAAGCGGCAAAGATATTCAAATTGAAGTTCGTCCTGAGAAAGAATTATTAGAGTTTAACGGCAAGCGCCTTGCGCCTTTAGGGGTAAAAGGTTATTATCCGGCTTTTGACATTACTCCTAATGAATTAATCACGGAGCATATTTACCTGAAAATAGACAGATGAACATATTAGAAGAAAGAAAATTAAAGAAAGAAATTATTGAGATTGGTAAGCGGCTTTCTTCTTTACGTTTAGTGGCCGGACGTTCAGGGAATTTGAGCGTTAAATTAAGCGATGGTAATATACTTGTTACCGCTACACAGACAGCTTTAGGGGATTTAGAAGCAAAAGATATTTTAAAAGTCGATTTGACAGATGAAGCTGATTTAAAAAATAAGAAGGTGACCAGCGAATTTCCCCTGCATAGTTTAATCTATAAGAATTTTCCGCATAAGGCAGTCGTCCATTGCCACCCGATGCTGATAAACGCGTATTTCGCGGTTTATTCTGATATCAAGGCGCTTACTTTTGAAACCAAGCTTTATTTAGGCAATGTCCCTGTCGTAGAGCAGGATACACCCGCAGTCACTAAACCTGAATTGGTAATTGAAGCTTTGAAGACGAGCAACCTCGTCATTTTAAAAAACCACGGTGCCGTCGCTGTAGCGGATAACCTTAAAGACGCGCTCTATTTGATAGAAACATTAGAAGAAGCAGTCAGAACCTGCGCTGTTGCGAGGTTATTTAAAAAAGATATACTTGATGATTTAGATAAAGAGCTAAAGAGCGCCTTATCCAGCGAAAAATCTTATGATATGTTTTCTAAAGAGCACATCCAGGCAATCGTTGATTTGGTGAATAAGGATGAGTTTATTTCTAAAAAAGGCCAGGAGCAGGATTTAACTCTGCAGTTGGCTATTAAGCTTGACGCCAGCGATAAAGTTTATAAATTTGTTTTTGAAAAAGGAAAAATCAGCAAGTTGGAATTTGATGACGCCGCGCCGTTTGTGATTTCAGCGCCGTCACAGGTTTGGGAAGCAATATTTTTAGGCAAGCTTGAACCGTTTGTAGCGACTACGCAAGGGAAGATGAAATTAAAAGGGGATTTAGGAAAACTCTCCCGTTGGTATGTTCCGTTTAGCCGTTTATTTGAATTATTCAGGCAGGTTAAAATAAAATGATGCTTTATTATCAATTATTTATTAATGGCGAGTTCAGGGATTCTGCTCATGAGCATAACATAATTAATCCTTCTACGGGCGAGGTTATAGCCGATGTTGCTATCGCCTCCCCAAAGGACGTAGATTTGGCAATAGAATCCGCGCGAGCTGCTTTTGATAATGGGCCGTGGCCGCGTATTTCTTTAAAGGAACGCAAGGATTTTCTCCTTAGGATAGCGCAGGGGATTTTAGATAAGGCAGGAGAATTAGCTAAATTAGAATCGTTAAATACAGGCAAGCCCATCAAGGAATCAACCTTTATGGATGTCCCGTCATCTGCCAGGACATTTGAGCATTTTGCTAATAACCTGGAAAAGTATTTAAATAGCTCTACCATTAAAGTAGATAATGCGCATAGCCATCTTATCCGCGAACCGCAGGGTGTTGTAGTATTAATTGTGCCGTGGAATTATCCTTTGTTAATCGCTTCATGGAAATTAGCAGCTGCCTTGGCCGCAGGCAACACAGTTGTTTTAAAACCTTCCAGCCTTACGCCTTTATCTGTTTTAGAATTAGCCAAAATTGTTCAGGAGGCAGGGCTGCCTAAAGGCGTGGTTAATATTATTCATGGCAGCGGAGCAAAAATAGGCGAGGCGCTCTGCGCGGATAAACGCGTGGATATGATTTCTTTTACGGGAGGTAATACCGTAGGCAGGCAAATCCTTGAATACGCGTCAAAAAATGTGAAGAAATTAATAATGGAGCTGGGCGGCAAGTCCGCAAGCTTAGTATTAAAAGACGCGGATTTAGAATTAGCGGTAAACGGGTCGCTATGTTCCATATTCTTGAACCAGGGCCAGATGTGCACGGCTATGTCGCGCATTTTTGTTGAAGATGATATATACGATAAGTTCATAAATGATTTTACGGATAAAACAAAACGCATTAAATTGGGTTTAGCCATGGATTATGAAGCACAGATGGGGCCTTTGATTTCTGAGGAGCAGCGTAAAAAAATCTGTAGGTATGTGCAAGACGCGAAAATCCAGGGCGCAAAGCTAGTTTGCGGCGGGAAAATCCCTGAAGCGCACAATCTCAAAAAAGGTTTTTTCTTTGAGCCTACGGTATTATCTGAAGTCTCGCCTAAAATGAACATTTTCCATGAGGAGGTCTTTGGGCCTGTAGCTTGTATAAGCAAGTTTTCTACTTTAGATGAGGCAATAGAACTGGTTAATATGAGCGATTTCGCGTTGGCAGGCTCTATTTGGACAAAAGGCGATATCCTGGCCCAGGATTTAGCAAAGAAGATAAACGCCGGCATAATCTGGATTAATACCTATGGCATGTTTTACAATGAGGCCCCTTACGGCGGATTTAAACAGAGCGGGTTTGGCAAAGAATTAGGGCACGAAGGTTTCCTGGAATATACACGGCTTAAAAATATAATTATAGACAAAACAGAAAACTCTAAACCCATTATCAATTACTGGTATGGTTTTTAAGGAGCAATTATGAATGTCGCAAAAATATTAGAAGAAAGGGCGAAAGAATTTTTCGATAAGCCCGCGGTTATTTTTAGAGACCAACCCATAACCTTTAACCAGTTAAAGGACTCTTCTTTTCGCCTTGCGGACAGCTTCAGGAATTTAGGCGTAAAAAAAGGCGACAAGGTAGCTATTTATCTGCCCAATTGGCCGCAGTATTTGTATAGTTATTTGGCTATCTGGTGCTGCGGGGCAACTGCTGTGCCTCTTGATTTTATGTTAACCGAAGAAGAGCTCGTTTCTTGCTTATCTCATTCTGAAGCCAAGGTATTAATTGCCAAGCATAAAGCAAATATTTCATTAGCAGGCATTAAAGAGAAATGCCCCGGCCTTACCGAAATCATCCTTTGCCAGGAAGAGATAGATGGTTTTT
>JAQTVG010000139.1 GCA_028706895.1 Candidatus Omnitrophota bacterium | reverse complement strand
CGATAGCGTCTGCCTTATCTTAGGTGATAATATTTTCTACGGCTATAATTTAAGCGAGCTTTTGCAGCAATCAGCGAGAATAAATGATGGCGCGGTAATCTTCGGTTATTATGTCAAAGACCCCCAGCGTTATGGCGTACTTGAATTTGATAAGAAATGCAAGGTGGTTTCAATCCAAGAAAAACCTAAGAGACCCAAATCCAGCTGGGCAGTGGCAGGTCTATATTTTTATGATAACAATGTGGTAAAGATTGCCAAAAATATTAAACCTTCCGCAAGAGGGGAGTTGGAGATTACGTCGGTAAATAACGAATACATCAAAAGAGGCAAGCTCAAGGCGGAATTTCTCGGCCGCGGCCATGCCTGGCTTGATACCGGCACCTATGAATCGCTAATTGACGCATCCGTTTTTATTAAAACAATAGAAGAAAGGCAGGGGCTTAAGATTGGTTGTATCGAAGAAGTGGCATACCGCATGGGTTATGTTAATAAAAAACAATTGCTAAAGCTTGCCGGCCAGATACCGACCAGCTATGGTGAATACTTAAAGGATTTACTTAAGAATGGATAAAAGAATTTTGATTTTGGGAAAAGGTTTTATCGGCGAGAGGCTGCAAAAAGAGCTTGATTGCGTGATTGATGGCTCAATGATAAATTGTTTCAGCGACGCCGAAAAACTGGTTAAGAAATATGCCCCTAAAATAATCATCAATTGTATCGGTATTACCGGCAGGCGCAATGTTGATGACTGTGAACTGGAGAAGGATACAACTCTATTGGCAAACAGTTTTATCCCGGTAATTTTGGCTGAGGTATGCCTGCGCAACAACATCAAGCTTGTGCATATAAGCAGCGGGTGTATTTTTAATTACGACTATAAGAAAAATGTATTAATAAAAGAAAACAGCCAGGATTATTTCTTCGGGTTGTTCTATAGCCGTAGCAAGATTTATTCGGAGAGGTCGCTTGATACGCTTAGCCGGGATTACAATATACTTATTACCCGGATCCGCATCCCCCTGCTTAATGCCAGGCATCCTAAGAATGTGCTAGATAAACTTATAAAGTACAAGAAAGTGATTGATATCGCTAACTCCATAACCTATATACCTGATTTTATCCGGGCAATCAAACATTTGATAAAGATTGACGCCCGGGGGGTGTATAATGTGGTAAATAAAGGCGGGCTGCGTTATCCGGAACTTATGCGGGTTTATCAAAAATACGTTCCGGAATTTAAATTTAAAGTGATTGCTTTAAAAAAATTAGGCTTAGCCAGGACTAACCTGATTTTGTCTACAAACAAGCTTGAGAAAACAGGTTTTAAAGTCAGGAACATCAATTCAGTCTTAGAAGAATGCGTAAAAGCTTATAGACAGTCTATGTAATTTTAACAAAGACAAGCGGTTACAAAACAAATATTAGCTAGAATATGAAATATAATAATATTTTGGTTACAGGCGGAGCGGGTTTTATCGGAAGTGCATTTGTCAGATTGCTGGTTAAAAACGGCATATCTCCCGTTGTAGTGGATAAACTTACTTATGCAGGAGACCTTAAACGCCTCAGGGAGGTAAAAGGTAAATTTAAATTTTATAAAACCGATATCTGCAGCAAAATTGGGATCGGATCTATTTTTGCTAAAGAGAAACCGGATATCTTAGTCCATTTCGCCGCTGAGAGCCACGTTGACCGCAGTATTAATGATGCCACTCCATTTGTTGAAACTAATATTAAGGGAACGCAGGTACTTCTTGACGCCAGCCGTAAACACAAAGTACAGAAATTTATTTTTATCTCAACCGACGAGGTTTATGGGGAGATCGCCAACGGCAAGTTTAATGAAAATTCTCCGATTAAACCTAACAGCCCTTACGCCGCATCTAAAGCAGCGGCAGACCTTCTGGTACAGGCCTATATCAGGACAAACAATTTTCCCGCTATAATTATCCGGCCGTCAAATAATTACGGCCCGTGGCAATATCCGGAAAAACTTATCCCGCTTGCTATATTAAGAATATTAGGCGAGGGCAAGGTTCCGGTTTATGGCAAGGGGTTAAATGTACGCGAATGGCTTTATGTCGATGATTGCGTGCGAGGAATTATGATGATTATGCGCAAGGGCAAAATCGGAGAGACGTATAATTTAGGCAGTTCTTATGAAAGTAAGAACATTGATACAATAAAGTTATTACTAAAAACCCTTGGCGTAGGCCAGGACAGGTTCGAATTCGTAAAAGACCGTCTGGGTCATGATATAAGATATAGCCTTAATTCAAGGAAAGTCGCAAAAAAACTTGGCTGGAAGCCGAATATTAAACTCAGCCAGGGCCTTAAGCTCACAGTGGATTGGTCGCTCAAGAATCAATCCTGGCTTAAAAGTAAACTCAAAGATATTAATAAACTTTATCACAAGGAGTAATATGGCAATCGTTATAGTTACGGGTTCTTGTGGGTTAATCGGCTCTGAAACCGTGAGTTTCTTCGCCGATAAAGGTTTTAATATCGTCGGCATTGACAATAATATGCGCAAAAGCTTTTTTGGCGCGGACGGTTCAATCCTCTGGAATAAAAAACGCCTGCAAAAGTTGTATAAAAACTACCGGCATTATTCCGTAGATATCCGTAATCAGGGTAAAATAAATTCAATATTCAAAAAGTACAATAAAGATATCGCTTTAATTGTGCACGCCGCGGCCCAGCCTTCCCATGATTGGGCAGCCAAAGACCCAACGGTTGACTTTGGGGTTAATGCCCAGGGCACGCTGGTTATGCTTGAGGCCCTGCGTAAATTTTCTCCCCGCGCGGTTTTTATTTTTACCTCAACGAATAAAGTCTATGGCGATACCCCAAACCGCCTTCCTTTAATTGAAAAGGAAAAGCGTTTCGAGATTTCTTTTGATCACAAATATTTCAAAGGTATTGATGAAACAATGAGCATTGATAATTCCCTGCATTCAGTTTTCGGCGCCTCAAAGGTTGCCGCGGATATTATGACGCAGGAGTATGGCAAATATTTTCATCTTAAAACCGGAGTGTTCAGGGGGGGCTGCCTTACCGGGCCGGCTCATTCCGGCGCTGAGTTGCACGGATTTTTATCATATTTAGTTAAATGCTGCGTGACAAAACGCAAATACAGGATTTACGGTTACAAGGGCAAACAGGTCAGGGATAACATTCACTCTTTTGACCTGGTGAACGCTTTTTACCATTATTTCCAGAATCCGCGCTGCGGAGAGGTTTATAACATAGGCGGAGGCAGGTTCGCTAATGTTTCGGTTTTGGAAGCAATAGAGATGTGTGAGAAACTAAGCGGCGAGAAGTTTGATTACGAATATATTGATTCCAGCCGTATCGGCGACCACATCTGGTGGGTTAGTGATGTTTCTAAGTTTAAAACGCATTATTCTGATTGGCAGTATAAGTTTGGCATAGAGGATACAATCAAGCAGATTTACGATAATTATAGCGATAACGATAATTATAGACAGTGTATGTAATTCTTTGAAATGTAAATAGTTAGAAAACAAATATTATTGAAGAATTAGAGGCGCTCCTATTTATTTGTATCTAAGATAGAAAATAGGAGCGTTTTTTTGTTAGATTTGACCTTTTCTTGAGTCTATTGATACTAGAAAGGGGGGTTAAATGAGTGATAAAGAGATACCGATAGAATTAGTGGCAACAAAGATTTTGCTGGCGAGAGGTAGAAAAGTGATGTTAGATAAGGATTTAGCAGGATTGTATGGAGTGGAGACGTTTAACCTTAATAAGGCTGTTAAACGAAATATTGACCGTTTCCCGGAAGATTTTATGTTTCAACTAACCATGGAAGAGTATAAGAACTTGATATTCCAAAATGGAAGGTCAAATTGGGGTGGAAGAAGGCACTTGCCATATGCTTTTAC
>JAQTVG010000138.1 GCA_028706895.1 Candidatus Omnitrophota bacterium | reverse complement strand
GGTAGCTCGCAAGGCTCATAACCTTGAGGTCAGAGGTTCAAATCCTCTCCCCGCTACCAAATATATAAAGGCGTTAACTTTACGTTAGCGCCTTTTTTATTTATAGTTACAACAAAAGCTGTAACAGGAGAGGTTTTTGACGGTTGTTTTAACTTCGCGTTGTTTCTGGTTGTTTAGGCCAAAAAACGAGAAAATAGTGGCAAAATAGTGGCAATTTTGCATGGAGTCTCCATACCCATTAAGAAGCACGATCTTAGAGCTTAAAATACCTATTGTTCACCTTCTGGGAAAGGCGTATAATTTATATACCGCAATCAACAAAGGTAAAAAATAAGGGCGCAGCCGCTGAGTTCAAACGTTATGAGGAAATAAATGGATAAAGATAATTTACAAAAAATTATTAAAGAAATCGATACGCTTATATCATATTATGATGATGTAAGAAGACGGTCGAAATATGATGACTTATCTGATTTGGAAGACCCCATTCAAGCTGAAGTTAGAGCGAGATTGGGATCCTGTATTGATAGACTTGCTCCCCATAATTCTCTTTACAGAAAGAACATCGAATCGCATTCTTCTTATCAAATAGGAGCTTTAAGGGCATTACGTGCTGATTATCAAGCAGGTTTTCTAGCAAAAATAGAAACTATGGTTCAAGCGGAATTGTTTTCAGATTTTTTAGAAATGGCCAAATATTTACTAGATAATGGCTATAAAGATCCTGCCGCGGTTATAATTGGAAGCGTTCTCGAAGAGCAGCTTAGAGTACTAAGTGTTAAAAATAATTTGCCTGTTATCCTAAGCGGCAGACCCATTAAGGCAGAGTCCTTGAATGCTGAATTAGCAAGAGCCGATGTAGTATCAAAACTTGATCAAAAATCTATAACAGCATGGTTAGATTTGAGAAACAAGGCTGCCCACGGGCATTTTGATGATTATACCTTAGATCAGGTAAAATTAATGCATCAAGGAGTGCAAGATTTTATTGCAAGAATGTCATAAAATATGGAAATTGCTAAACTGGTTCTAGAGTATATCCGAGTATTTATTTGGCCGATTACAATCGTTTTGTTATCAATGATTTTTAAAAATGAAATTATTTATCTACTCAGACGAATAAAAAAAGCAGATTTCCCCGGTGGAGTATCTATAGAAACATTTCCTCAGGAGATCAGAGAAGCAAAATCTTTATCAAGAGAAATAAAAGAAGAAGGAAAAAAAGAAAAGAAGAAATCAGAACCAACGATACCGTTAACAGAAGCGAATGCTCGTATGCTTAATTTAGGATTGGCTCCGTCGCCTTCCGGCTTGGAATTCTCATATTACTACAATTTGATTGAGCAAGATCCAGCTATTGCGTTGGCAAGTTTACGTATTGAATTTGAGATAATGTTAAAAAATATTGCAAAAGGATTTAAAGTTGAAATAAATCATAGAGATGGTGCAGGCGTTATTACAAAAAAATTACTAGAAAAATCAGCCATCACCTCTAGACAAGCAGAACTTATAAATCATATAATAAAATTATGCAATTCCGCCGTACACGGATTCAGGGTATCATCATCACAGGCTGAAGAGATATTCAAGATAGCTGAAGTGCTTCGTGACCAGTATATATCTTGGTTAAGCTGGGGATTTTCAGACAAATAAAAATCTAACAATTCACTCCAGCGGACTGCGCCAGCCACTCCGTTTTAAGGACAGCTGATGAGTTTAAACGTTATCTGGAAAATATATGAATAGAGTATTAAACGAAGAAATAGACTTATATTTTAAATATATTAAATTAATGAGAGAGGCAATAGATAGTCTCTCTTCGAGCGAACCAACAATTACGCCCCATTTAAGTGGTACAGTTTTCAAGTGGGGCACACCACTTAGGAACCAGGGACAGTACGATCCATTTTGGTCGCTAAAGTGAAGATAATCAATTTTGTTTTAATATTATTATATCTTTTATCAAATAGCTACCCTGCGGCTCTAGGCGAAACTAAAAAGGAGCTCACAAAGGAAGAGTTGTTTTCTATCTATTCAAATAAGCTTAATCAACTGAAGTTATCAATGGCTAACTTAGATAATGTCAAAATAGATAATTTTAACGTATATTATAATGAACGAGAAGATCGGCGGAGAATACCCGATGTTGGTTGTAAAGGTTTTGAAGTTTCTATGAAATTAGACCCAATTACTGGTGTAGTATTGTATTGTAGTAATGATTATATCCTAAAAAAAATAACCGCCCCAGATGCCCCTATCTTTAAAGGCGGCGCCAAGCCAACAAAAAATAAAAATGCTATTATCAAAGAAGCCGAAGGCTACCTTAAAATATTATATGGCACCATTCCTCAAGATGCTTTCTTTGATAAAGCGGAATACAATGCCAATATGGGTCCCGACACAACACATTCCTATGAAGGTAATTGGGCTGTCGATTGGGGAAGGAAAACAGGAGGTTATGTTTATCAATTTGACAGCATAACCGTAGTTGTACATGAGAAGTACGGCTTTTCAGGATATGGGTATAACTTCTTTTCCGATTCTCCTAAATCGCTAATTGTCGATGTAACAAAGGAGAGGGCAATTGAGATAGCAAAACCCTTTGCCAAGAAAATGGCGAGGTTTTTCGGATGTAAATTAGGGGATGTAGTTTCCGCCGAACCGATGATAACCAATCCCAATTTCTTTAAGGGTCAGTTCGCAGAAGGTTTCCGCAGGATAGGGATTAAGGATTATAGCAAATATCCAGCATCCTACTCACGCCTCGCATGGATTGTAAGTTTTTCGTGGGGTTATGATAAGATATTTACTAAGAACTACAATCCAATGACAGTTTGGATTGACGCTGAAACGGGAGAAGTCCTTGGTGGTGGCTAATGGTGTGTCCGCTTGAAAACCAACCACTTAGTAGGAATTAATGTCTGGTGTGCCCCGCTTGAAATTTGTATCGTGAAGTAAGTATTAGTGTCCGCCCCCTAAAGAGGCGGACATTTGTATTCTTAAGTAGAGCAGGGCTTGAACATTCATCGCTCGCCACATTTCGCAAGAGATGGAGGGTGCCCGAGAATTGGTGTGCCCCGCTTGATATTTGTACCACTAAAGCAGCGTAAGATAAATGGAAGGTAGGTTAATATTGCAGAGAAAGAAAAACAATGAATTAATCGGCGAATCCCCCCAAGGACTTGTATGAGAATTATTTTGACACCACAAGCCATTTGTGGTATAAGTAATCGTAGCACAAGCCTTCATTAAACTGAAATCCTCAAAAAAGAAGAACAAATTATGTCCCAAGGACTCTCCTTTATGGGTTTTACACCTACGGAGGCAAGATGATCGAGAGATACACCCTGCCCAGGATGGGTAAGATCTGGGAAGACCAGAACCGTTTCCAGCGGATGCTCGACGTGGAGCTCATGGCGTGCGAGGCGTTCGCGAGGAAGAACCTTATACCAAAATCCGCATTATCAGAGATTAAAAGGCGCGCCCGCTTCGACGTAGACCGCATCAAAGAGATCGAAAAAGAGACCAAACACGACGTTATCGCCTTCATAAAGAGCATCTCCGAGAACGTCGGTCCTGACGCCAAATATATCCACATGGGCCTTACCTCAAGCGATGTCCTCGATACGGGGCTCTCGCTCCAGATGAGGGACGCGGCAGATATCCTTATCGACGACCTCAAGAGGTTCCTCATAGCGTTGGAGAGAAAAGCCAAAAAATACAAGAACACCCCGTGCGTCGGCAGGACACACGGCGTTCACGCCGAGCCGATGACATTCGGCCTCAAATTCGCCCTTATTTATGCCGAGATACAGCGTGATATTGCCAGGATGGAGGCCGCGCGCGAGGCGATAAGCGTGGGCAAATTATCCGGCGCGGTCGGGACTTTTGCCAACGTCGACCCGTGGGTG
>JAQTVG010000137.1 GCA_028706895.1 Candidatus Omnitrophota bacterium | reverse complement strand
CTACAGGCACAGCTACAAGATGCGGCACAGGCAGCGGAAAGACACCCGGTGTTGGTACCAGCTATACCGTTAACTTGAATTACGAAAGTGGAGTCTGGGGCGGAACAGCCGGATATTATTAAGTATGGATTTATAAAAAAGGAGGAAGGGGCATGAAAAAAGGTTTTACGCTGTTGGAATTAATCGTAGTAATCATTATCATCGGCATCCTGGGGACATTGGGTTTTACCCAGTATACCAAGGTATTAGAAAAGGGCAGGACCGCTGAAGCAAAGGCAGTTCTCGGCCAGATGCGTACTGCTTTTACTGCTTACTACCAGGAATATAGCGCTAATCCTACAATGTCTCAGTTATCGGTAGAGGCCCCTGCGGATTGTACCGGCACTACCCATTATTTCAGCTATGGTACTTCTGGCGCTACAGGCACAGCTACAAGATGCGGCACAGGCAGCGGAAAGACACCCGGTGTTGGTACCAGCTATACCGTTAACTTGAATTACGAAAGTGGAGTCTGGGGCGGAACAGCCGGATATTATTAAGTATGATATAACGCCCTTTTTTGTAGAACCGGATAAACTTATAATCACGTGCCAAATAAAAAACATAGAGGTTTTACTTTAGCAGAATTGATAATAGTCGTTGTAATTATCGGCATTGTAGCTGCTTTGGCTCTTCCTCAATTCGGCAAGAACAGGGAACATGCTGTAGGAAAAGAAGCTATAGTCAATCTTAAGCTTATTGCCGCAGCAGAAAGAATTTATCGTATGGAAGCGGTTACCGGCTATTACCCTTTACCCGCCGGAACCAAAAGCAATCTCTCAGGTGTTGATTGCGCAACCGACGGCAACATAAATGATTGCCTCAAGCTTTCCATACCTTCGGGTGCTTCCAAGAATTGGAGTTATAGCGTTACCGGAGCTGCAGATACCTTTAGCGCTACAGCCACGCGTAATTCTACGGACCCGAATTATTCCCAATGCGAGTATTCGATTAATAATACTATCGATGAGCCAGCAGCAAATAGTGCCGCTTATTGTCCTTAGCGTATCTTTGAAAGTATTCAGGTATATGCTATAAATTCGTGATTATCTGTGGAATGATGAAAAGAAGCTTTACCCCGTTAGATAAAAAAAAATTGTCCAACAATAATTATCTAACGGGGTTTACTTTAATTGAAGTCCTTGTTTCTGCTCTTCTTTTGGCTTTGGTGACTACCGGGCTTGTTTACGTCTTTTTCGCCGCGAAAAAACATATTATGCACGCGCGTTCAAGAATGCAGGTAGCGGAATTGAGCAGGTTCTTCTTAACCCCTTTTCAAAATCAAGTAAGGCAGGACCAGTGGGGCAGCAATTGTTTGGGCGCAGGTGTGGACTGCACGGTGGAAGCGCAAGTTATTGATAATGTCACTTATACCCCCAGCTATGATCCCGGGGATGTCGCGGGCACTGCTTTGCGCAAAATAAAAGTAACTATAAACTGGTCGGAATAATTATATAAAAAATTCGATCCTGCCTTTTAGTGCCTTGCCAACTAAAAATCTTTAATGAGCTTTTTTAAGAGGCCAGAAAATAACCGGCATAGTCATAATAACAATAGAGGCATGACTCTTATTGAATTATTGATGGCTGTTTGTATTTTTGGGCTTGTAGTATTAGGTTTCGGCGGAATCAATTCTTTTACTTATTACCATGTTGTGAGTTCTGACAAGCTGATAAAATTGCAGAATGCCGCAGCCTATCTATTGGAGCATATGGCTAAAAATATCGGCCAGGCCGTAGGGGATACCGCCATTTCTCCTTCTCCTATCAGTATAACTACTGACGGAAGCGAAACTACGATTACTGCATGGATAGATTATAACCTAAATGGCAGGCTCGATTCTTATCCCTCAGACCGCCAGATTGCTTATGAGTACGCAGGTGCGCCTAATTATGAAGTGAGGTATTACTATGACTATATTGGCGACGCTAATTATGAGGTCATCACCAACAGGATTTATTCTTTTAATTGCAGCCTAACCGATAGCTATGTATTCACCGAACTTGTTGCTTGCTGGAATCCCACGCTTGCTTGCGCCACCTCCAGTAATCCCGCGCTTAGTATGAAAAACCATATCTATATGCCCGCTGTTACCACGCATTAGCATTTTTTTCTGACTGATTCCTGATTTGATATACGCCAAAGGTAAATGAAAATGTTTTTTATTTGCTAAAAAGGCCAAGTTGTGATAAATTTTAAGGGAGATATTGACAAAATTAGTTTTGGGGCTGTAGCTCAGCTGGGAGAGCACCTCGTTCGCAACGAGGGGGTCAGGGGTTCGAATCCCCTCAGCTCCACTGATATTTCATTAATGAAATATCAGTGGGGACCGAATTAATGTAATTCGGCCTCCACCAAATTTTTCCGACAAGGAAATATAGTGCCTTTATCAGCATAAATCCCCGCCTTAAAATATGAAAAACTCGTTCAAATTGATTATAGCTTTATTCTTTCTATCCCTCCTGATTTTAACCTCTTTTTATTTGCCTTCTTTAATCAATTTAAAATCCTTTTTACCCCCATCATTGCAAGCGCGAGAAGAATTGAAAGAGGCACTTTTTTATCAGAAGCTGAAAAATAAAGTCGTTCAATGTAAGCTATGCCCCAGGGAATGCATCATATCCAGCGGCAAACGGGGATTTTGCGGAGTAAGGCAAAACCATGACGGTGTATTGTTTACTTTGGTTTACGCAAAGCCGGTATCTATGCATGTTGACCCCATCGAGAAAAAGCCTTTGTTTCACTTCTTGCCGGGCAGCAGCGCTTTTTCTGTTGCCACAGTCGGCTGTAATTTAAAATGTAAATTCTGCCAGAATTGGGAGATTTCGCAAAGGTCCCCGGAAGAGGTAGAATATATGAATTTGCAGCCGCAGGATTTAATAAAAAAGGTTGAAGAGGCGGCTTCACCGACTATTGCTTATACTTATACCGAACCAACTATTTTTTACGAATATATGCTTGAAACAGCCAGATTGGCCAGGCAAAAAGGGATAAGAAATATTATGCATTCTTCCGGTTATATTAACGAGGAGCCATTGAGGAAGCTGTGTAAATATTTAGACGCTGCAAATATTGATTTAAAAGGGTTTACGGATGATTTTTACGCCAAGATGTCAGAGGCAACCCTGGGGCCGGTTCTTAGAAGCCTGAAAATATTGAGGCAAGAAGGCGTCCATGTAGAAATAACCAATTTAATTTTGTCCGGGTATAATGATGACAAAGAATCAATTACCGCGATGTGCTTATGGATAAAAGAAAACCTGGGGGCTGATACGCCCTTGCACTTTTCAAGGGCATTTCCAATGTATAAACTTAACATGATTAACCCGACCCCCATTGATACCCTGGAAAAAGCGAGAGGGATTGCTATAGATTGTGGTTTAAAATATGTTTATATAGGAAACGTAGGAGGCAACCCCGCAGAAAGCACATATTGCCCGAACTGCAATAAGATTTTGATAAGGCGTGTAGGTTATATGGTAATGGAGAGCGATCTGGAAGATGGGAAATGCAAATTTTGTAAAGAAAATATTGCGGGCATCTGGAAATAAAACAGCAAGGATATTTATCGTTTTAGCTTTAAATTATTTGCTGGTTGCCAGTGTCTGCCAAGCTGAAAAGGTAAAAGAGCCGGGTGTTTCAGGGGCGTTTTACCCTGATAATAAGCAGCAACTATCGCAGTCTATCGATGGATTCCTTAATGATGTAAACCCGCTCGCTATGGAAGGCGCCATATTCGCCTTGATTTTGCCTCATGCCGGTTATAGCTTTTCCGGAAGGACAGCCGCTTTTGGATATAAACTGATTAAGGGTAAACCCTATAAAACAGTCGTTGTGATAGGCCCAAGCCACTATTACGCTTTTAACGGCGCATCAGTCTATC
>JAQTVG010000136.1 GCA_028706895.1 Candidatus Omnitrophota bacterium | reverse complement strand
TTCTTGCCTATATTACCAGGGTGTACCCCTTCTACATCCTTATTTGGAAGAATAAGCTGGCTTATCTTTTTATAATCTATCTGCTCGGGAAGCGGCATCTGTATAATGATGCCATTTACGGATTTGTCAGAATTCAATTTTTGAATAACTTCAGCCAACGCGGCTTCAGTAGTATCGTGGCCTAATTTATGGAATTGATATTCAATACCTAAATTTTCGGCGGCCTTCTTTTGAGATTTGGCATAGGCCTGGGCACCGGCATTATCTCCTACCTGGACACTTGCCAAAACCGGTTTTTTCTTCAAGGCGGCAACCTGCCCTTTTATCTGGTCTTTTATTTTTTCAGCTAATGGCCTACCCTCTAATAATTTTGCCAACCTTCTCCTCCGTCTCAAGCCTCATCCTTCTTATTGATTTTTCTTTCTGCTCTAATTCTTTATTTATCTCATGGGAGAGCTTTTTATCACCCAGCAGTTTCAAGTTTATTCCTACATTAATATATGCCGAGGCAAATCCGGATTCTAATAAAATCGCTGCGACAGCAACATCACTGATGAGATTAACATTGCCTTTGGCTATAAGCGGCGTGCATAATTTAGCACCTTCAAAACACAACCTGCAGACCATAAAAGGGACATTCAAGGCATCTCTTATATTTTTACTCTGAAAAGCAATAACATCCAAATCCGCTAAACGCAGGAATTCTTCCCTTAATTTTTCTGATTTCTCCAGGATGCTTTTTAGTTCCTTCTCGAATTTCGCATATTTTGTTTTACCTATACTAAAATTAGCCACCATGCTTATTAAAGAAGCACCCAAGGCAGAAGTTAAAGCCGCGGCTGAACCTCCTCCGGGAACCGGAAGCTTTGCTGCAAGGTCATCCAAATATTTTTCTAAAGCTTTATACCTGTAACTCATGATAATCCTATGATATTGCCTTTATCATCAATGTCAATATTTTCTCCGACCGGACGGCTCGGCAGGCCAGGCATAGTCTGCATTTTACCGCACAGCGGATATAAAAACCCGGCGCCCACGGAAGCGCGGATATCCCTTATAGGCAAGATAAAATCTTTAGGCCTTCCTTTAAAGTTAGGGTCATGGGACAAGGACAGGTGCGTCTTGGCCATACATATAGGCAATTTATCCCAACCGCGGTGAGTGAACAATTTAATCTTCTCTTCAGCTAACTCCGCATATTCAACATCCACGGCTCCATAAATTTTTGCGGCAATAGTTTTAATCTTTTCTTTTATGGATAAATCTAAAGGGTAAAGAAACTTAAAATTCTTAGGCGATTCTGCTGCCTGGATTACAGCTTTAGCTAAATCTATACCGCCTTTTGAACCTTCTTTCCAAACCTCGCTTACGCAGCAATCATAAGCGCCAAATTCTTTTGCTTTCTTACGCACAAATTCAATTTCTTTATCAGTGTCGCAAGAGAACCTGTTTATTGCCACGACAACCGGAACGCCAAAAACAGTAACATTCTCTATCTGTTTTTCTAAATTACAAATCCCTTCCTCTATGGCTTTTATATCCTCTTTTTCAAGACAGGTATCTAAAGGCATACCTGCTACAATTTTAAACTTTCCGCTGTGGGCCTTAAGCGCCCTTATGGAACAAACTATTACAGCCGCATCCGGCACCAGGCCGCTCTGGCGGCATTTAATATCAAAGAATTTTTCCGCTCCGCAATCAGCTCCGAAACCTGCCTCGGTAACCACATATTCGGAAAATGCTAAAGCAATCCTGTCCGCTAATATGGAACTATTGCCGTGCGCGATATTGGCAAAAGGCCCTGCATGCACAAAACAAGGCGTGTTTTCAATTGTCTGTATAAGGTTTGGTTTTATGGCGTCTTTTAAAAGCACTGCGGCGCTGCCTGCTACTTTTAGATCCTCCATGGTCACAGGCTTACCGCTGGTATTATCAGCCATAACTATCTTGCCGACGCGTTTACGCAGGTCGCTTAATCCACTGCTTAATGCCAATATTGCCATTATTTCTGAGGCAACCGTAATATCAAACCCGGTATCACGAGGCGTTCCGTCTTCCTTACCGCCGAGGCCAACCCTTACATTCCTTAAAAACCTGTCGCTGACATCCATTACCCTGCGCCAGTAGATTTTATCAGGGTCAATATTCAGGCGATTACCTTTAAATACAGAATTGTCCAAAAACGCAGCTGCCAGGTTATGGGCAAGGCCTATCGCGTGCACATCGCCGGTAAAATTAAGGTTAAAATCCTCCATCGGCAATACCTGGGAATATCCGCCGCCTGCAGCGCCTCCTTTTATGCCGAATACCGGCCCTAAAGACGGCTGCCTGATACAGGTTGAGGTAAGCTTTCCCAGTTTGTTTAAACTCATTGAAAGCCCTATCGTAGTTACGGTTTTACCTTCGCCCAGGGGCGTCGGGGTGATAGCGGTAACTAAAATATATTTGCCATGCTTTTTGTTCTTAATCTTATCCAAAATACCCAGGTCTATCTTGGCGATATAGCGGCCATAAGGAATAAGGTATTCGTTATCAATTTTAAGTTTAGCGGCTATGCTCTCTATAGGTTCTTTTTTTGCCTTGCGTACAATCTCAATATCTGATAGCATTTTATTCTCCCGGTAGATTAGTAGATAAAATCACCGCTTAATTCAAAGGCGTTTTTAATTAAGTCTATCTGCGGAGCATCTTTTAAATATAATACGGAAACAACATCAAACCTTGCTTTCCTGTCTAAAAGGTTTCTTTCTTTAAGAAACCCCAACGCTACTTTAGAAATCTTTCTCTGTTTTGAAACGGATATCGCCTCAGAAGGCAAGCCGAACCTGTCGGATTTGCGCGTCTTTACTTCTATAAAACAGATTGTGTCTTTATCGGAGGCGATTATGTCTATTTCACCTAACTTCGTCTTATAATTCCTCAAAATAATTTTATAGCCGCTATTTTCCAGCAAACCGGCTGTTACCTCTTCACCCTTTTTGCCTAAATATAAATCTTTCCTAGACACCGTAGAAACTGGTCCTGTGGATTAAAGACGGGCCGAATTTTTTTAACGCCTGCCTGTGTTCTCTAGTGGGATAACCCTTATGTTTTAAAAAACCGTATTGCGGGTATATCTTATCATAGCTAGACATAATCCTGTCCCTGATTACCTTTGCCAGGATGGAAGCGCAGGCAATACTTTTGGATTTGGCATCGCCCTTTATAATACTAGTAAAAGGCAAATCAATATCGAGTTTTACGCAGCCATCCACGAGTATATGGATATTGCGGCGGTCATCGGCGGATTTCAATTTAGCGATAAGCCGTGATATCGCCCGTTCCATTGCCATACGTGTTGCCACGGCTATATTCACGCGGTCAATAACGCGCTCGCTTATTATGCCGATACCGAATACAGATTTATTAATAATCTCGCCAAAAGCACGTTCTCGCTGGATAGGGCTCAATTTCTTAGAATCATCTATACGATTTTTAAAGCGGACTGTCTTTAAGGCAACTGCTGCTGCGGATACAGGGCCGGCTAAAGGGCCGCGCCCTGCCTCATCTACTCCGACAATCAGATTATAACCTATTTTCCTGAATTTACGCTCGTAGTAGAGCATTATTGGCGTTTAGCGGATAGTTACACTAAGCGTTCTATACTAAGATTTTACTTCTTCGCCTGCAATTTTAGTAGCGCGTTTGCCGATTTTACCTCTTAAATAATAAAGCTTTGCTCTTTTTACTTTTCCGGAACGTAACACCTCAATACGTTCAATGCTCGGAGAGTGCGCTGGAAAAACGCGTTCAATACCTTCGCCGTAAGAGACTTTTCTTACGGTAAAATTTTCTTTTACGCCGCTCCCCTTCTTTGAGATAACAACGCCCTCAAAAGGATGCAGGCGCACCTTATCCCCTTCGGGGATTTTAACCATTACCTTCACGGTA
>JAQTVG010000135.1 GCA_028706895.1 Candidatus Omnitrophota bacterium | reverse complement strand
GCTTTTAAAATAATACCGATACGCAGCATCTTAATGGCTCCGGTGGTAGAACAGACCGCCCCGCCCAAGGCCATTGCGCAGGCGACCCCGACCAATGCTAAATGGCTCCATTCGCTATTAAACTGGCGCGCGTATATTGTCATAAACCCTGTTCCGGTATGCCCAGAGATAAGCTGATAAAACCCTTTGCGGAATAACGCGAGTGTCTCCGGATATGCGCCTACTTGCGCCAAGCCGAACGCGGTTACGCAAAAGGTAACCATAACTGTAACAAAAAACGCTCTCGTCTCAATATTTTTGAATATCTCGCGGCGGTTTCCCGTCCAAAGATGATAGTGGAGTTTAAAGTTTATCGCCCCCAAAACCATTAGTATGATCGTTACGATTTCAAATGCCAGGCTATGATAATAAAGTATGCTTTGAGACTGCGGCGCAAACCCGCCTGTATCAAAAGCTGCCATAAAAATACAGACTCCGTGAAAAAAAGCATTTACGGGCTTAATGCCGTTTAGGAGAGCCACAACACCCAGGGCAAGGGTTCCTAGAATAAGGAAAACTATGCTTACCAGCCAGATAAAGCGTGACGTATGTATTACATTCGGCAATATTTTTTCGTCTCGCGCCTCGCCTACATATATCCTTAACGCGCCGGAGGCCCCCCGCACAAAAAATGAAAGCGCAACAATTATAATTCCCTGCCCGCCGATAAACATAATCAGATGGCGCCAGAAATTGTGCGCATATGATAAATGATCCATATCCTGGACTAAAACTAAACCTGTGGTAGCAAAGCCCGACATAGCGTCAAAACAGGCATCCAGGTACGATTTCCAATGCCCGCTCAGGTACAGGGGAACCGCGCCTAATACCGTTGCGGCTAACCACGAAAGGCTCACTACGATCATACCCTGCATCCAACCCATGTCATTTTCGGTATAACATGCTTTTATCAGGATGAGCCCGAATATCAAAGCTATCTCTGTTCCGACCAGGAAATCAAAAACAGGATTTACCTCGCCGAATGCCAGCCCGATAATTACGGGTAAAAGCATAGTAAGGCCTAATCCAAGAATAATTTTGCCTAAATAATAACCGATGATTTTAATGTCTTCAAGGCGGGGCCTGAGAATCATATGATTATTTCATAAAATAAAAAGCCGAACAGATTAACAATGCCGCCAGCATCATAGCCAGTATGTACAAAATCTCAGTGGTAATACCTAAGGCGGCATTTACAATGATTTTTATCTTCATTTATAATTTTCCTGCAAGCAAATTTAACAGCTGTGGTTCATTGCCTACTACTGTAAGGGCTATAATATCGTCGCCGGGCTGCAGGACGGTATTACCCTTGGGCACAATCACTTCATCTGCGCGGACAATAGAAACCAACACCGAATCAGGAGGCAATTTGATATCCTGAACCTGCTTGTTTATTACCTGGGAGTCATCGGGTAAATCCAGCCGGACGATAGCGAGTTTTCCGCGCTTAAAGCTCATCAGGTTTACAAAGTCAGAGAAAGAAACTTCCTCTTCTATAATTTTTGAGATAATCTTGGTGGAATCAACCGGCACATCCACGCCCAGCTCCGAGAAGGTGTGCTCGTTGTCAGGGTCATTAACCCTGCCTACCGCGCGCTTGATTTTAAATATCTCCTTGGCTAATTGGCAGATAATAAGGTTATCCTCGTCGTCGCCCGTAACCGCCGCTATTACGTCTGCGCGGGTAATCCCGGCCTCATCTAAAATATGCGGGTCACAGCCATCGCCGTTAATTACCAGCGCCTCCAGTTCCCTGGCAACCTCTTCGCATAATTGTTTATCTTTATCAACAATGCTGACGGTATGTTTGTTTGAACAGAGCCTCTTGGCTAAAAAATACCCAACCTTGCCTGCTCCGACAATTATTATGTACATTTTTATACCCCGCTTTTATAGGCCGAACTTCTCTTTCACCTTCGCCAGGCTCGCCACTTTGACTACCGCCATTAACACGTCTTTTTCTTTAAGGGCTGTTTGCGACTCAGGCAGAATTACACCCTGCAGCTTTCTGATGGCTACTACTAAAAATTCCCCGGGCATATTGATGTCCTGGATTGTTTTGCCCGCTAGATCTTGCTTAACTTCTATCTCAATAATACCCAGCTCCTTGCTTTCAATTAAATAGCTGGAAAACCGGCTTTCAATTATCTTATCCCTGAGCATAGCCGCAAACAGAATAGTCCCGCTGATAATATCAAGGCCCAAAGCTTTATATATATGCGCGCGCTCAGGGTCATATATACGGGCAATGACCTTGGGGACATTAAATATTTTTTTAGCGGCCTGGGCAGAAACTAAATTAGTGTTATCGCCGTTGGTAACGGCGCAGAAAGCATCTGCCTTCTCAATGCCTGCCTGCTTTAGCAGGCTAAGAGAAAAACCATTGCCTGCCAGGGTTAAACCATTAAAGGTCCCGCCCAGGCGTTCAAAAGCGGCTGGGTCCTTATCAATGACAACTACATTATGGCCCTCGGATGATAAAAGCTTAGCCAACTCCGAGCCTACTCTGCCGCAGCCGACTATTATTACATACATCTGGTCACCCCTTGGCTATCTCAACCAGTTTTTTAAAAGCCTGGGCATCTTTTACCGCCAAGTCCGCCAAAATTTTCCTATCCAGGCTTACCTTGGCTTTTTTAAGCCCGTTCATAAATTTACTATAAGTAATGCCTGAGCCGCGGCATGCAGCGTTGATACGCGCAACCCATAGCCGGCGGAAATCTCTTTTTTTCACGCGCCTGTCACGATAAGCATACACTAAAGCGTGCATAAGGGCACGGCGCGCCTGGCGATACTGCTTGCTTCTGTCGCCCCAATAACCCTTAGTCTTTTTTAATAACCTTCTCTTCCTTCTTCTTGTTGCAACACTGTGTTTAATTTTAGCCATTTTTACTCACTCCGTTTATTGAAACGTTTATTAACCGTAAGGCAACATCCTTTTTATAAATTTTATATCCTTCTTGCCGTCAACGGTCTTCGCCTTCCTTAGATGGCGCAGCCTTTTAGCTTTCTTGCTGGTTGCAAGATGGCTCTTGCCGCAAGTGGGATACTTGACCTTCCCACCCTTGGTTAATTTAAACCTTTTTACTACTCCTTTTTTTGTTTTTAATTTTGGCATGTTTTTCCTCGCTATAAATAGTAATGTAAATTTATTTCGGGCCGACCATAAAAGATATAATCCTGCCTTCTAAAACAGGCTCTTTTTCTACCTGTCCGTCATTTTGGACGTCTATAATAAATTTATCTAAAATCTTCCTGCCCAGGTCCAGATGCTCCATTTGCCTGCCGCGGAAAAACAGGCTTACCTTGACTTTGTCCTTTTTCTTCAAGAAGTCAATGGCGTGTTTTACCTTGATCTCGTAATCATGGTCATCTATGTTGGGCTTAAGCCGGATCTCTTTAAGGCGGGATTGCCTTTGATGCTTCTTGGCCTCGCGTTCTTTCTTCTCCTGGTCATATTTAAATTTGGTAAAGTCGATTATCCTGCATACAGGAGGATTCGCCTGCGGCGCGACTTCCACTAAATCTAATTCGTGCTGATTGGCAATATCTAAAGCATTCTGTATTGAAACTACGCCTAACTGGCCGCCATCCGGGCCGACCAAGCGCACCTGCGGTACGCGTATTTTGTCGTTTATACGAATAAACTTTTTTATCGCAACCACCTCCCTCTTGGGTTATAGAACTTTATTTTCTATTTCTTCTTTTATTTGATTTATAAATTCCGCTATCGTCTTTGCGCCTAAATCTCCCGTTCCTCTTTTTCTGACGGAAACAGTGCCCTGTTCGGCTTCGCGCTGGCCCACAACCAAAACATAAGGTATCTTATTCAGCTCTGCCTGCCGTATTTTCTTGTTCAGGGTCTCATTGCGCTGGTCTACCTCAAATCTTATGCCCGCTTTCTC
>JAQTVG010000134.1 GCA_028706895.1 Candidatus Omnitrophota bacterium | reverse complement strand
TTACTGCGTAAGGAGGTAGGCTGATGGAGATAACTGAGGTTAGGGTCTTTCTCAAAGATTCGCCGGACAAAAAGTTAAAGGCATACGTCACAGTAACTTTTGATAATGCCTTTGTAGTCAGGAATATAAAAGTAATAGAGGGCACAAACGGCTTGTTTATTGCCATGCCTTCAAGGAAGATAAAGCAGCCTTGTCCTAAGTGCGGTTTTAAGAATGAGTTACGTTCCAAATATTGTAACCAGTGTGCCGCAGCGTTGCCTGTAGCACCTCAGGCGGTAGGCCAGGAAGCCAGCTCACAATTGGAGCACAAGGATATAGCCCATCCCATAACTCAGTCTTTCAGGGAATACCTGCAGAAGAGAATTCTAGAGGCATACGAGCAGGAGAAGGCAAAAGGTTCTAGCGTTGGGCATACGATATAGCCCAAAACAATAAAATAATTTTGGGATGTCGTCCAATGGTAGGACACGAGAATTTGGGTCTCGCTATCATGGTTCGAATCCATGCGTCCCAACCATTATACATAGAATATGAATAAAAACATCGCAGTTATAATTTTAGCCGCCGGAAAAAGCACCCGGATGAAATCGGATATCCCTAAGGTCCTGCACCCTATATGCGCCAGGCCTATGCTGGGTTATGTTTTGGATTTAGTTTATGGTTTAAAAATAAAAAATGTTATTGCCGTCCTGGGGCATAGGCATCAAGATGTCAGGAAGCAGCTTAAGCCAGGCATAAAAGTCGTTATACAGAAAAGACTTGCGGGTACCGCAGATGCCGTGAAAATGGCTATGCCGTTATTAAAGAATTTTAAGGGCACGGTATTAGTCCTCTACGCGGATAACCCTCTTTTAAAGAAAGAAACCATAAGAAAGCTCTTGTATTACCATATAAAAAATAATTTAGATGCCACTCTTTTGACTGCTAAAGTAGATAAACCCGCCGGATATGGCAGGATTTTAAGGGATAAATATGCAAGCATTTATGGCATCGTAGAAGATAAGGACGCGGATGATTTCCAAAAAGATATCCAGGAAATCAATACCGGCATAATTTGTTTTAATAAAGATAAATTAGCTTATGCATTAAGGGCTGTTAGGCCCAATAACCTGAAAAAAGAATACTATCTTACGGATACCATAGGCATACTTTACAAAAAGGGCTGCCTTATAGACAGCGTTACAATTCCCGACATAAATGAGGCGCTGGGGATAAATTCGCGCTCAGAGTTAGCCAAGGCGAATTCAATTATGCAGAAACGCGTTAATGAAGAATTAATGCAGTCCGGTATTACCATAGTTGACCCGGATTCCACTTTTATCGGCTACGGCGTAAAAATAGGCACTGACACTACGATTTATCCCTTTACAGTCATTGAAAGTGATGTTAAAATTGGAAAACGCTGCTTTATCGGGCCATTTGTTCATTTAAGAGAAGGCACTCGCCTGGGAGATAATATAACCGCGGGTAATTTTTTAGAGATTGTCCGTTCAAGCATTTCCTCGGGCACATTCCTGAAGCACCTCGGATATATCGGAGATAGCCGCATAGGCCGTAATGTCAATATAGGCGCGGGTACAGTTGTGGCGAATTTTGACGGCAAAAAAAAGAATACCACTGTTATAAATGATAATGCTTTTATAGGCTGCGATACGGTATTGGTTGCGCCTGTTAAAATCGGCAAGTCCGCCAGGACCGGTGCCGGGGCAGTGGTAACTAAAAATAAGAATGTCCCCGACGGCGTAACAGTTGTGGGCGTGCCGGCAAGGATTATTAAGAAAAGGGAATAAATATGGATAAAATAGCTGTATTTAGCGGTAACGCAAACCCCGAATTAGCTAAAGATATCTGCAAGTACCTTAAGATTAAATTATCAGACGCATTGGTAGGGAAATTTAGCGAAGGAGAGACGCGCGTAAAAGTTAACGAGAATGTACGCGGCAAAGATGTTTTTATAATACAACCTACCTGCCCTCCGTCTAATGATAATCTTATGGAGCTTTTGATTATGATTGACGCTTTAAGGAGGTCTTCGGCCCAGCGCATAACTGCGGTTGTACCTTTTTTTGGCTATGCACGGCAGGACAGGAAGGACCAGCCGCGCGTGCCTATTACGGCAAAGCTGGTGGCTAATCTTTTGACTGTTGCCGGCGCAGACAGGGTTTTGACTATGGATTTGCACGCCGGACAAATCCAGGGTTTCTTTGATATACCCGTGGATCATCTTCTCGCTGTAGGCGTTTTTATAGAATATATTTCAAAATTGAAACTTAAAGACCTGGTAATAGTCTCTCCGGATGTAGGCGGAATAAAGATGGCCAGGGCCTACGCCAAGCGGCTCTCTGCGGAACTGGCGATAATAGATAAAAGGCGCGATTCTCCGGAAAAGACAGAGGTGATGTACATATTAGGAGAGGTAGCAGGCAAGAATGCCATAATCGTGGATGATATGATTGCCACAGGCAGTTCTATGATTGAAGCAGTGGCAGCATTGAAGAAGGCCAAGGCCAAAAGCGTGCGCGCTGCGATTTCGCACGGGGTCCTGTCAGGCCCGGCCATAGAGCGTATAGATAAATGCAGGGATTTGGAGGAATTACTAATCACTGACAGCATACCTTTGGATGACCATAAAAAACACAAACGTATAAGAGTTTTAACCGTGGCCGGCCTTTTAGGCGAAGCCATTAAAAGGATTCATAATGAAGAATCCGTGAGTTCATTGTTTGATTAAGACACCCAAACCTGACGGATGGTTTGGTGCGCCCTTACTGGGCAGGGAGAAATAAATAATATGGAAGAGATAATTCTGGAAATTCAATCAAGAGAAGAAATAGGAAAAAGCAAAGTTAAGGATTTAAGGGAAAATGGTTTTATCCCCGCGGTTATTTATGCGCAAGGCAAAAAATCCCAGGCAATAAAGGTATCCCACCGCCAGTTATGGCAGTTAATACACCAGCACAGGATAGAGAGCATGGTTATTAACTTAAAGATGCCGGATGACAAAAAACAAAAGGGCAAGGCCTGCCTGATTAAGGAGATACAATATGACCCTGTCAAGGGCGATATAATACACGTAGACTTTAATGAGGTTTCCCTGACCAAGGCCATAAAGGTTAATGTCCCTGTTGTCGCAAAAGGCGAGCCCGTCGGGGTCAAGCAGGAAGGCGGTTCCCTGGAGCATGTCCTTTGGGAAATTGAAGTTGAATGTTTGCCTACCGATATCCCCAAGGATATTGAGATAGATGTCAGCCAGTTGAAGATGGGCGATGCCATACACGTGAAAGACGTAATATTGCCCCCCAACATTAAAGCCTTGAGTAATCCCGATACAATTGTTTTCTCCGTGATCGCGCCGATTAAAGAAGAAGCTCCGGCGGAAGCTGTAGAGGGCGAAGAGAAGCAGGAACCTGAAGTAATAAAAGAAAAGAAAGAAGTCCCTGCTGAAGGCCAGGAAGAAAAACCGGAAAAAGAAAAGAAGTGAAGTTAATTATAGGCTTAGGCAATCCCGGCAGGATTTATACAGAATCCAGGCATAACATCGGTTTTTCCGTAATAAAGGCCTTGAGCAAGGTTTATAAAATTCCCCTTAAAAAAGACAATAATGCTTTTTCCTTAAGCGGTAAAGGCATAATTGGAGGCCAGGGCCTGGCGTTGGCGCTGCCGCTTACTTTTATGAATTTATCAGGCATCGCAGCAAGCGCGTTAATTAAGAAATATAAAATAAGTTTAGAGAATTTACTGGTAGTCTGCGACGATTTGGATTTGGGTTTTGGCGCGATGAAGATACGCCCTGCTGGTTCATCAGGCGGCCACCGGGGCCTGAAATCCATAATAGAATCCCTGGGCAGCGAGGGGTTTGCGCGTTTACGCATCGGCATAGGCAGGCCTATGCACCGCAATATAGATATGGCTGATTACGTCTTGGCATCTTTTTCAAAGAAAGAAAAAGGTGAGGCTA
>JAQTVG010000133.1 GCA_028706895.1 Candidatus Omnitrophota bacterium | reverse complement strand
AGGTTACTTTCAGAGATATCGTCATCCTTGAGGAAAAACCCGTAAAAATAAATTATTTGACAAAGGCAAATAAAGATTATATTATAGATAAGTCTTTTTTCTAAAAGTTTAAGGAGAAGGTTTAATGAAAGAAATACGCATCCATGCGCGCGCAGGACAGGGCGCAATTACTACTGCTACACTATTGGGCTATGCCTATTTTTTGAAAGGCATGTATCCTTACGCCTTTCCGAATTTCGGGGCAGCCAGGATGGGGGCGCCTATGAACGCTTTTGTGCGAGTGGACACAAAACCCGTGCGCCTGCGCAGCCAGATATATGAGCCGGACTATATCTTAGTGATGGACCCAACCCTTATGCGCGGCTTCAATTGTTTTTCCGGCCTTAAGGAAGACGGCATCGCCATTATTAATGATAAAGAAGGCGCAGATGCCCCAAAGGTGAAGACAAAGCAGAAAGTATTTGTTGTCCCGGCCACTGATATTGCCATGAAGGCAATCGGCAGGCCCTTAGGGAACACAGCTTTAATCGGCGCTTTTGCCGCCGCAACCGGCCAGCTCGATTTAGATACTCTGTTGGAGGTAATTAAGAAGAGATTTAAGGGCAAGGCGCAAGAAGGCAATATAGAAGCGGTTAAGCAGGGGTACGAATATATCAAGCGGAGATAAAATAAATGTACGGCCCATTAATAGTAAAACCTGCTAAGAGCAAAGGCGATAAGACCGGCTCTTGGAGAATAAAATTAAAACCAAAATTTTTGCAGAAAAATTGTATTGGATGCAAAATGTGCCTTTTGGTTTGCCCCGAAGGCTGCATACAGGGCAAAGAGAAGAATACCTATTTACCTAATTATGAATACTGCAAAGGCTGCGGCCTTTGTGCTGTAATCTGCCCTAAAGCCGATATTATTATGGTAGAAGAAAGCTCTGAAGGAGATAAGAAGTGAAAGAGTTCTTAGAAGGCTCGCGCGCTGTTGCGGAAATTGTTAAAATGTGTAAACCCGGAGTAATATCCGCCTACCCTATAACTCCCCAGACGCATATTGTGGAAGAATTGGCCCAGATGGTGGCTAATGGCGAATTAAATGCTCAATTTGTTAATGTAGAGAGTGAACACTCCGCGGCTTCTGTGGTTTTAGGCGGGGTGGCAGCCGGTGTGCGTTCTTTTACGGCCACAAGTTCCCAAGGGTTATTTTATATGGCAGAGGTGCTTTTTAATATCTCGGGGATGCGCCTGCCTTTAGTCATGACATGCGCAAACCGCGCTATATCAGCTCCTATCAATATCTGGAATGATCAACAGGATTCTTTATCTCTTAGAGATTCCGGATGGGTACAGCTATACGCAGAGAATATTCAGGAAGCGGTTGACCTGCATTTAATAGGATACCGCTTAAGCGAAGATAAGTCTATGATGTTGCCTGTAATGGTTTGTATGGATGGTTTTATTTTGACCCATGGCATGGAAGCGGTGGATATGCCTAAACAGGAAGAAGTGGATAAGTTCCTTCCTGCCTATAAACCTCTATACAAGCTTGATACCGCCGAGCCGATAAGCATGGGGTTGTTAGCAGACCCGGATTATTATATAGAGACGCGTTTTGCGATGCAAGAGACTTTTAAGGATGCGTTAAAACTTATCCCCACGATTAACGAAGAGTTTAAAAATTGTTTTAACCGCGATTATAAAGACGGGTTGGTTGAAGAATATTATACAAAAGACGCGGAAAAAGTAATCGTGGCTATGGGGTCAGTCTGCGGCACGATTAAAGAAGTTGTAGACGCGCAAAGAGCAAAAGGCAAGAAAATAGGTTTGCTGAAGGTTATATCATACAGGCCGTTTCCATACGCAAGAGTCTATGATGCATTGAAAGACGTGCCGCGGGTTGCGGTTTTAGATAAAGCAGTATCGTTAGGGGCTTATGCGCCGTTAGCCATAGAAATAAAAGCGGCATTTTCCGGCAAGAAGAAATCACCTAAAGTTATAAGCAGTTTTGTGGCCGGGTTAGGCGGCAGGGATATAACTGCGGAATCCGTAAAAGAAATATTGACTAAATTAACCCAGAAAGAAATTAATCTGGAGTTTATTGATTTGAAACCAGAACTATTGAAGGAAGAATATGGAGAGTGAACTTTTATTTAAGCCAGGGCATACTGCGTGCGCCGGTTGCGGCCAGTCTTTAGCCGCGCGTATGGTAATAGAGGCGGCAGGCAAAAATACGATTGTGGCGAATAATACCGGGTGCTTAGAGGTATTTTCTACAAAATATCCGGAATCGGCATGGAATGTCCCCTGGATACATTCTTTATTTGAGAATTGCGCGGCAGTTGCTTCGGGTATAGAAGCGGCGCTTATTTATTTAGGCAAGAAAGATACAACTAATGTTATCGCGCAGGGAGGAGACGGCGGGACAGCGGACATAGGGCTGCAGGCATTATCCGGCATGTTAGAACGCGGCCACGATATTTTATATGTCTGTTATGATAATGAAGCATATATGAATACCGGAGTCCAGCGCAGCGGCCTGACGCCTTTCCACACAAATACGACCACAAGCCCGATAGGGCCTAAGTCCGTAGGCAACGTTCGTTTCAAGAAACCCATGCCTGAAATTGCTAACGCCCACGGTATACCTTATGTTGCTACTGCTTCTGCTGGTTTCCCGCAGGACATACAGCGCAAGGTAAAGAAAGCCATATCTATAAAAGGCCCAAAGTATATACAGATACACGTGCCATGCCCCTTAGGATGGCGCCACGAAACAGAGCTTATGTTAGAAATAGGCAAGCTCGCCGTAGAAACCGGCTTATATCCTCTAATTGAATATGAAAACGGGGTGCTATCAGCAGTGCGGAAAATCACACAGCCTAAGCCTGTTGAAGAATATTTAAAGGCGCAGGGCAGGTTTAAGCACTTGCTTGGCAACCCAGAGCTGATTAAGCAGATACAGGATATTGCGGATAATAATATTCGTAAGTATAACCTAAAGGGCTAAGGGCCCGCAAATAGAGTTAGAGGAGGTGGTCTTGTTATGGGTAAACAGGCTAGGGCAATAGTTGAATTAAGTTTGAAGGACCTGGTTAAAGACTTGAACAAAGCGTATTGCGACGAGTGGCTCGCATTTTATCTTTACTGGTATATGGCGCAGATTGTTTCAGGCAAGGGGTATGAGGATATACAGGAGTTTTTGAACAAAATTTCCAAAGATGAGTTAGAACATGCGGGAGAAGTCGCGGATATGATTATTAAATTAGGCGGGCTGCCCACGGCGAATATGATGGAATTAGAAAAGAACGCGAATCAGCCTTATATGATGCCTCCTAAGAATACCGCTGATATTAACAGGATTATACGCATAGTTATGGAAGCCGAGGCCGGCGCGATTGACGTTTATAACAAGATCGCGAAGAAAACATTAGGCAAGGATAACGTTACTTATCAGTTAGTAACTCATATATTATCGGAAGAAGTTAACCACGAAGAGATATTTGAGAATTTGCTGGAGAGATAAATATTAGTGCATAGCGCCTGCCGGCAGGGATAGTTAAAACTATACGCTAAACGCTAAAAATCAGGGAGGTTAACAGGAAATGGCAAAGGTAAGTGTTGATGTTTCTACTTGTGTGGGTTGCGGTTTATGTGAACAATCCTGTCCCGAGGTATTTGAGGTAGGGGGGGATGGCATTGCCCACGTGAAGGCACAGAGTTGCGCTTTACATAATATCCAGGAAGTATCTGACTTGTGCCCGGTTGCAGCTATTAAATTAAGCTAATAACCGTATAATAATTGAGATTTTCTTTTTAAATCTTCAAGCAGGCCGCTAAATAATTCTTCTTTTTTCTGCTGCAGCATTTTTCTCGCGAATTCGGATTTCTCATCTGAGAATTTCTTTTCGTTAACACAGATCCTGGATTTTAATTTGATTATATAAAATCCGGAAGGCATTTGGATTATGTTGCTAAAGGCGCCT
>JAQTVG010000132.1 GCA_028706895.1 Candidatus Omnitrophota bacterium | reverse complement strand
CAAGTCTTGCGACAATGCTTCCTCGCTGAAAACTTTCCCAGGGACGCATTCCTTTAACCGCCCAAGTATATCTTTACTGGAAATACGGTCATTACCTTGTATCGTTACGTTGCCGACAAGATACTTTTTCCCTTCCTCTATTTTCAGGGTAACATATAATAAATACGGCTTCTTAGCGTCAGGCTTAACCTCATAATCCACCGCTACATCGGTAAAACCCTCCCTGTGATAAAATGATTTTATGCGCTCAATGTCTTCTTTTAATACTTCTTCTTTTAATACGCCTGCGTTAAAAAACCATGCACGTTTGGTTTTCAAAAGTTTCAATATGCGCCTGTCAGGAAAATTTTTATTGCCCTCAACGAGTATGTTTTTAATCCTTACCCGCCCTCCCTCAACTATATCAAATTCCACCCTTGCCTTGCCTGTATCTTTAGCAATATCTACCTTGTAAGTTATCTCGGCTTGGCTATAACCTATTTTTTCATATAATTTTTTAATGGCCTTGATGTCTTCGGCCAGGTTAGGATAATCTAAATACTGGCCTTCCTTAGACTTAAGCGCCTCTTTAATTTTATCTTCCCTGGTTGTCAGGCGGAAAATCCCTACGAACACTATCTTCTCAATTATAGGCCTCTCGGCAACAGTAACAATTACTTTTACCCCATTCTTATACTCCTCGGTATCTATCTTTATATCGCTAAAATAGCCTAAGAGATAAAGGCGCTTTAAATCGTCGCTGGCGACAGTCTCCTGGTAAGGGCCGCCAACCCTGGTCTTTATTTTAGATATAATAACATTGGTGCTTATATTTTTATTGCCTTTTACCTCTATGCCGGTAACCGTTTTAAAAGTATCTGCTGCGGGGGCAACGGAGGCATTTTCTTTTACCTGCACTTGAGCAGGCGCAGGGGTTTTTTCTTGAGCATTTTGGGGCGTTTCTACAGAAACGGCGGGCGCACTTTGTGCGGGTGTTTGCTCCACTGCGGGCTGATTCTCTTCCGGAAGCTGCGCAGATTGGCTATTTTCAGGCTCTGCCTGAACCTGGCTCTCCTGGCCTTGAGCAAATGAAGGCGCTGCTATACAAAAGATTATTGCGGTAAGGGAAATTAAGGATATAAGGAGTGTCTTTCGCATTTATAATATTATATGGAATTTATTTGTTTTAATCAACAAATAAAAAAAATATTTTATGCCTCTTCCATCCTGGCGAGGTTTTCAAACCTGGTAAGCTCTTTAAGGAAACTTAACTTCAGCGAACCCACAGGGCCGTTACGCTGCTTTGCGATAATAATCTCGGCGATGCCCTGGTTATCAGGCGTAGGATTGTAGTATTCTTCCCTCAATATCAAAACAACCAGATCTGCGTCCTGCTCTATGGCCCCGGACTCTCTTAAATCAGAGAGTTGCGGGCGATGGTCCGTGCGGCTCTCAACAGCGCGGGACAACTGGCTTATAGCGACTACAGGCACGTTCAACTCACGAGCAAGCGATTTTAGAGAACGCGAGATATCGGAAATTTCCTGTTGCCTGCTCTCTTCGCTTCCAGAGCCGCGCATAAGCTGCATATAATCCAGCATAATCAGTTTTATATCATGGTGCGCTTTCAGGCGGCGCGCCTTGGCGCGCAGCTCCATAACTGAAATCGCAGGCGAATCGTCTATAAATATCGGGGCCTCGGAAAGTTTTCCTGCTGCGGCGGTCAAACGCGGCCAATCAGAAGGAGATAGATACCCGGTCCTTACTTTATGCGCGTCAACTTTCGCATGCGCGCAAAGCATCCTCTGAACCAGTTGTTCCTTGGACATTTCTAAGCTAAAAAGCGCTATCGGTATTTTCTCAACCACACCGGCATATTCGGCGATACCCAAAGCAAGGGCGCTCTTGCCCATAGAAGGCCTGCCGGCAATAATAATTAAATCAGATTCCTGAAGGCCCGAAGTTATATTATCAAAATCAATATATCCGGTCGGTATGCCCGTGACATGCGCCTTTTTCTGGTAAAGCTTATCAATATTTTCAATGCTATCCTTGATAATTTCTTTCATATGCAGGTAACTGCCCTGCGTCCTTCTATCGCTTACTTCAAATATAAACTTCTCGGCATTATCCACCACTTCATCCACATTGCCTTCGCTTTCATAGCATATAGAAAGAATTTTTGTTGCGCTATTTATAAGAGTCCGCAATATGTATTTTTCTTTTACGATAGTGACATAGTGGTTTATGTTTGCTGCCGTAGGGACAGAATTAACAAGCGATGTCAAATAACTTGCCCCGCCTATATCATCAAGGATTTCATTGCGTTTTAATTCATCGGCAAGGGTAATGATATCTACCGCTTTATTGGCGCTATACAGGCTTGATATTGCCTCAAATATTTTCTTGTGGCCGTCTTTGTAAAAAGAATATTTGTCCAATAATTCAGTGGCGACTGATATGGCGTCTTGGTCCATCAGCATTGAACCCAATACTGCCATCTCAGCCTCAAGATTCTGGGGAGGGAGTTTATCTAAGGATAGTTCTGGGGTCATTTTTTAACAATCCAAACTTTTATTTTTGCGGAAACTTCCGGATGCAATTTTACGGGCACTTCATATATGCCTAAAGCTTTTATCGGCTCGTCCAGCGCGATTAAGGCTTTATCAATGCTGAAACCTTCTTCGCCTAACGCAGCCGCTAAATCCTGTGCAGCTATATTCGCGTATAGCTTGTCTTCTTCGTGGGTCAAAACCGCTATAGTTAAAGAAAGGCGCGCTAATTTATCCCTCAGTTCTTCGGCTTCATGTTTTGTCTTTGCCAGCTGTAAAGCCCTTTGCTGCTTCTCTTCTTCTAATTTCTTAAGATTTCCGCTTGTTACAGGCACAGCCAGCCTGTTAGGCAAAAGAAAATTACGAGCAAACCCGTCTTTGACTTTTACTACCTGCCCTGCCTTGCCGATCCTGTCTACATCTTTATTTAAAATAACTTCCATATTTTTCTTTGCTCCTTTTTAGTTGCGCTAAGGCAGCGATTAAATAGCAGTGCCGCTTCAAACACGCGTATAAGGCAAAAGCGACATGAACCTGGCTTTTTTAATTGCCTCTGCGACCATCCTTTGGTGCCTGGCGCAATTGCCTGAAATGCGCGTTGAAACAATCTTGCCGCGCTCTTTGATAAAGGCTTCCAGCCGCCTCATATCTTTATAATCCAGAGACTTGACTTTATCCACGCATAACCTGCAGAATTTTTTTCTTACGGACGTAAGGACGTCGCGTTTTTTCATAACTCTTTTTATCTTAACTGGCATTAGATTTATCCTCGCTTTCTTCTAACCATGCTGTTTCTGTACTATCCACAGAGGGGTCCTGCAATTGCTCTTCCGACGGTTCAGCAGCGCCCTTAGCAGGAGCTGCTCCAAGGAATTGAACACGCTCCGCCCTTACTTCAAGGACATTGCGTTTTTGGCCGGACGCGTCTTCCCACGAACGCGACTGAAGCCTGCCTTCAACAAGGACAGGGCTGCCTTTATGCAAGTACTGGTTGCAGGTCTCTGCCTGTTTATTCCAGACTACCGCCGTAACAAAACAAACTTCTTCTTTTAATTCCTGATTTTTATCCCGAAACTTTCTATTCACCGCAATCCTTAAGTTAACTACAGCTGTGCCTTGCGGAGTATAGCGCAATTCCGGGTCCTTAGTCAAATTACCGATTAATAATACTTTGTTAAAACTAGCCATACCTCTACCTCCGGACTATTCTAATTTTGAAATAAGCACCCTTAATATATTCTCGTTTAATTTATAGGCGTGATTTATCTGAGTTACAGTTTTGGGCTCAGCTGTAAAATTAAGCAAGTAATAGACTCCATCCCTGCATCGCTTAATCGGAAAAAATAATTTTCTTTTCTCCGACCATACAGCTCCTGATGACACAGTGCCGCTGTTTTTGGTTACTGCTTCACTAATCTGATTGAATAATACCTTCTTCTC
>JAQTVG010000131.1 GCA_028706895.1 Candidatus Omnitrophota bacterium | reverse complement strand
TGCATTTTTTAGAGTACTGACAGCGGCATCCTGGCCTACAATTTCATCAAAATTCTTCGGCCGCCACTTTAATGCGAAAACGATATATGACATATTTTACAAATCAGCTGTCCGCGGTTTGGCTATTTACTTTTAGGCTTATCCTGCTTCGGCGGCGTATTGACATCACCAATAATAATAACTTGCCTAACGTCAATTTCCAAGTGGAACAAATCAGAATTCACTTCCCCTGATATCTCTATAATAGTCTGCGGCGTAACTGGCCTGTTAAAAGGAAAATACCCATCGTCAATATCTACGGTAATTTCTCCCGTACCGTCGCTAAATATATATTTCTCAGGCGCAACTTTTCTTAGAATCTTCCCCTTGATTGTTACCCACATATTATTTACGGGCTTGGTAAGAATTTCTTTTATCAGTATATTCCCGCCGCTTGCCGCGCCCGGGCCCGTAAACTCGGCAAATGCCCCTGTCGTAACAAAAAACAATACCATAACCCCTGCCAATATCTTAAGAAACATACAGCGCCTCCTTTTTATCAATGCTGCTCTGCTTGTTTTAATATATTAAGGTGTATGCACTGAAATACATTATTTCAGTGCCGTAACTTTGTTGTATTAATACAACAAAGTTACGGAGAGGCTGGGATTTGAACCCAGGGACCCAGTTTCCCAGATCAGCTCATTAGCAGTGAGCTCCGTTCGACCACTCCGGCACCTCTCCCAAAATTAATTTCCAAAAAAATCTCTAAATTTATTTATATGTTTTGGATTAGAACTTCCTATTTCTGCAAAATATCTTTTTACTTCTAATCCTGAAGAAATTGACAAATTATCACCACCTAAAGAAACTTTATACCCTAACCTTTTTAATACCTTAAATACAAACTGCAATAATGGTTTTGAACGATTACCGAAACCTAATTTTAGGTATGTATAAACTTTACCTTTAACACTATACTTATGATAATACAAACCCCCATCTGTATCAATTAAGCCGCGCATACAGGCTGTTTCGTATAACGGGTGCTTCCTCACCCAACGAGGAACCCCTACTTGATTTTCTACTTTATTGCCTGCTTTAAGTCCTCGAGATATTAAAAAATCTACCAAATTAGAGCTATTTAATACGATATCTGCGCCGTTAGATTTTCTGCGTTTATGTATATGGCAGTTAACAGAAAATAATCTTTTGATAGTCTTGCAAATATACGCTGCATATTCATAATCTGTTTTATTGTTAAAACTTATCGTGATTTGATGATTACCGGATAATCCACCGTCACCCAACATAATTCCTATAAATTCCGCTAATTCTGAAGATTCCTTAGGATACTCTATTTCTTTCCGTAATATAAACCCCATTCTCTTCGCGAGACTGGGGTTATTATGAAACATAGCGATGGTTTTCTTACCCCCCTCGTTTCTTCCTTCTGGTGTCCCTGGATTGCCATATAATTCAATACGTCTTAAGCCGCCTAACCTCGATTTATTGTTTTGATTCATATTCTCAGCCGCGCTTCTTCTTAAAGAAATCTTTCAAAATAACGCCGCACTCCTTCTTCAGTATGCCTTTTTCAATTTGGATGCGATGGTTCAAAACCCTATGATTGGCGATATTCAATACCGAACCACAGGCGCCTGCCTTAGGATCGTCTGCGCCATAAAACAGGTTCTTTATCCTTGCCAGGACCAATGCCCCGGCACACATACTGCAGGGTTCAATTGTAACATATAGGCTCGCCCCGTTCAACCACTTTGTATTCAGGGTGCTAGCCGCGGAGGTAATAGCGAGCATCTCCGCGTGGGCAGTAGGGTCTTTTAAACGCTCTACCTGATTGTGGGCGCGGCCGATTATTTTATTTTTATAAACAACTACGGCTCCTATGGGGACTTCGTCTTCCTCAAAGGCGCGCCTTGCCTCTTTTAAGGCTTCCTGCATAAATATGGCGTGTTTTTTTGTCAGCATGATAAAACGCAATCAGGCGAGGTTGGTGCGCCCAGCAGGAATCGAACCTGCAACAACTTGCTCCGTAGGCAAGTGCTCTATCCAATTGAGCTATGGGCGCGAATGTAAAAAGGCTTTTTTGATTCTCGTCGCTACAATATATTATAACATAACTATTTTATTGTCAACAAATTAACCCGAAACAGATGCTATCGGAGAGAATACAGCCCTCTGGCTATGGCACCGGATATAATAGAACTCGCGCGCCCCTGGTCCGGATACGAAAGGCCGGCCTTATTCTCCTGCCATGAATTTAACCCTTGCGTAAGGTACTTCTTTTGTAAAATTATATATTTAAAATTGCTCCGGTAAGAAAAATAATTAAACAAAATTGAGCAAACTAGCAAAACCGGGAAGATGCGCCTGGCCTTATCTTCCGGTAAAATTTCCATAAAAGATAAATAAGATAAAACCAGGATTAAAGTAGAAATTATCCTGTACCTTGAAGGCAAAAAGTCAAAACCTGAGCGGGATAAAGCAGCAGCAAAACCCGTAAGAAAAAGAAACAGATAAAACGAAATTAACGCCATATTCTGTTTGTAAAACCTGGCTTTAACCAGGTAAATAAAATATGCGCTAAATAATATGCCTGCCGCTAACGGCAATAAACAACATAACCCCAGGAAACGGAATAAATAAGCTATAGTATGGGCCGGATGGGCAAAAATAGAATCTATTATGCTTGGATGGGCAGGCGGTTTTATGTATCCATGAAAATAAAATAAAATGCAGGCTATGCCTACACATGCCCATAGGGATATTCTCTTAAGCTTTTTTTGATAAATTACTACGGGCAACCCCGCGAAAAAAACCAGAAGCCCTTCTGCGCTTGTAAATGCGGCGAGCATCGCTAATACTGATGAAAATAAAAAATATTTCCCGGGTTCTTTCTCTAAAAAATATAGCGAAGCAAACGCAAAGAGCAATACGTACAAGTTGGATATTGACGGCGTAGCAAAATAAATATCGCCCCAGTATTGCACGTTAAACAGTATAAATATAACCGGGATAAAATATAAGAATTTCTTTTTTGTAAAGGCAGCTGACTTCCAGAAAATTATCAATAAGCCGATTAAGCTGATATTCCCGATAAATACCAAAAGCCTGAAATTGATTTTTCCGGTTAGATAATAAGAGGCTAACGTGATAAGGCGGGTAAAGGCTATCCTGTGTTCATTATGCTGCGAAAAAATCAGATTAACTTTATCCTTGAGGCCTGTCCCGGTAAAATTATTGGCGAAATTCAATATTGAGTCGTAATCATCCCAATACGGGGCATTTACCGCGAATGCAAATATTGAAGAATAAAAAAGATAAACCGGCAAAGAAGCCAAAACGAACAAAATGAATGTTCTGTATTTTGAATTATTAAAGAATTTAATCAATCTTTTTATTGCGTAAGAATTTTAAAGCAAGTTCCGCCGCGGATAACCCCGAAAGAAAACAAGGATGCACGCCGCCTCCGGGCATGGTCCATGCGCCGGCTAAAAAAAGGCCTTTTATCTTAGTCTTCTGGGCCAGCCTATTTATGCCTGATTGCTTTACAGTCTGCGCAAAACCATATATCGCGCCCTGCGTAGACAAAGTATACCTCTCCATTGTCCTGGGAGTGGCTAATTCCGCTACTTCCACATGTTTTGAAAGCTCCGGCAAATACTTCCCGGCCCGGAGAATAAATTTAGCGGCCACTTCTTGCTTCTTCTGCCTATATTCATTGTCATTTAGATTACCCCAGTTAGAATAAGAATCCAGGGTCATAACCGTAAGGCACCCCTTGCCCTCCGGGACAAGGCCCGGATCAATCTGGGCGTGGTCTACGAATTCCAGAGAACATTTATCGTAGTTTCCCGCGAGGGAATAATCAAAATTATCGTCATGGTTATAGGTTGTATTTACAGAAAACATAAAATTATTCATGCCTAATTCTTTTGCCGGAACGTCCAGCCCCAGATACAGTTGTGTCGCGGATATGGACTTTTCTAACGAAGATATTTTTGGCCG
>JAQTVG010000130.1 GCA_028706895.1 Candidatus Omnitrophota bacterium | reverse complement strand
CCAAAAGCTATGACGCGATTGCCGTGGTCTTGACATTAAGCGCGCCGATGCTTATCCGCTGCAGCCGTTGTTTGGAAGAAATTAATTCCGGTTTCAACCAAGAGTTTGAATTGCATTATGCGGTAGATAAACTGGAGCCGGTGATTGACCTGGATCCGGATATCAGGGAAGAAATAATCTTAAGTTATCCGATTAATCCCTTGTGCGACGCTGATTGCAAAGGTTTATGCCCCAGATGCGGGCATAATTTAAACGAAGGAGGATGTAACTGTGGCTCTACCTAAAAGAAGGCATTCTAAGGCGCGCGGCCGAAGGCGGCGCACACATTGGAAAATTAAGGCAGTCGGCCTTAGCCCCTGCCCGCAGTGCAAACAACCGAAACTGGTGCACAGGGTTTGCCCTGTCTGCGGTTATTATAAAGGCAAGCAGGTTATTGAGATCAAAATAAAAGAAAAGAAGAAAAGGAAGTAGCTAAGCGATGAAAATAGCCGTTGATGCCATGGGCGGGGATTACGCGCCCGATGTGGTCATTCAGGGTACGCTGGTTGCGGTCAAGGAATATGACGCCGAGGTGATTTTAGTCGGGGACGAAGCTAAAATAAACCCCCTGCTTAAAAAAGCGAAATATTCCGGTACCAATATCAGCGTCGTGCATACTCCCGAAACGATCGAGATGCATGAATCTGCGGCGACTAGCGTGCGCAGGAAGAGGAAATCTTCAATTGTCGTCGGCGTGAACCTCGTGAAAGAAGGCAAGGCCGGCGCGTTTTTCAGCGCCGGAAATACCGGAGCTGTCGTGTGCGCGGCGACTTTGGGTTTAGGCCTCATTCCCGGAGTTGAACGCCCCGGCATCGCTATTGTTACCCCTACTTTAAAAGGCATATCTTTAATTATTGATGTCGGCGCCAACATTGACCCCAAACCGACACAACTCCTGCAATACGCGATCATGGCCGATGTTTACAGCCGGACTATTTTGAATAAAACCAACCCTTCCATAGGGCTATTGAATATAGGCGAAGAAGAGGCCAAAGGGCCCGGATTTATGCGCGAGACGCATGAATTGCTCCAGACAAGCAATCTTAATTTCATCGGTAATGTTGAAGGCAAGGATTTCCTTTCTGGCAAGGCCGACGTCATTGTCTGTGACGGTTTTGTCGGCAATGTCGCGCTGAAAGTTCTGGAAAGCGCAGCCGCAACAATGCAGGTATTTTTAAAAAGGCATTTATTGAGCAATCCTTTGGGTAAAATAGGGCTGCTTTTCCTTTTACCGAGCTTAAAGCGTTTTAAAAAAGAACTGGATTATGCCGAATACGGCGGCGCTCCTTTACTGGGAGTTAACGGCGTAACGATAATCGGCCATGGCCGTTCTAATGTCAGAGCGATAAAGAATGCCATCAGGGTAGCCAAGGAAGAGATTGAGCGTAAGTTCAATGAGAAGATAATCGAGGCAATCGGCAAGAGACAGTCCTTGTCTGAACCCCAGCCAAACCCTTCAGAGACAACCCCGGTTAAGGAGTAATATGCGTAAAGTAGGTATAGTCGGTGTAGGAGAATATCTGCCGCAAAGAGTCCTGACCAACGCGGACCTAGAAAAATTGGTAGATACTTCTGATGAATGGATCACCACCCGCACCGGCATAAAAGAGCGCCGGCTCGCTTCTGGCGATGAGGCTGTTTCGGATTTAGCGATTAATGCGGCTAAAGAGGCATTAGCCAACGCCCATTTAAATCCCGAAGAGCTGGATTTAATTATTATCGCGACCATTACTCCCGATATGCAGTTTCCTTCGGTTGCCTCCATTGTCCAAAATGCCCTCTCCGCCAAAACCGCCGTTGCTTTTGATATATCCGCTGCCTGCGCCGGTTTTGTCTACGCCTTATCCATTGCCCAGCAGTTTATTGGCCTGGGTACCTATAAGATTGCGCTGGTTGTCGGAGCTGAAAAGCTTTCTTCGGTTACAGACTGGCAGGATAGAAATACCTGCGTTTTATTCGGAGACGGCGCAGGCGCCTGTATTTTAAAAGAGGTCAAATCAGGAGGCATAATTTCTACGTACCTGGGGTGCGACGGCTCAAAATTGGAGCTATTAAATCTTCCTGCCGGCGGCTCGCGGCTTCCGGCATCCCATGAAACAGTAAACGCCCGCCAGCACTTCCTTAAAATGCAGGGGAATGAATTATTTAAAATAGCCGTCAAGACTATGACTGACGCGGCAGAGAAGGTTTTAAAACAGGCGGGTTTAAAATTTTCCGACGTAGATTTGATTATCCCGCATCAGGCGAATTCGCGGATTATTATGGCGGTCGGCAAGAGATTGGGCTTAAGCGAAGATAAAATTTTTCTTAATATAGAGAAGTACGGGAATATGTCCAGCGCCTCTACAGCTACGGCTTTAGTTGAAGCGGTAAAAGAAGGCAGGGTTAAGAAGGGCGACATTGTTCTTTTAGATTCTTTTGGCGCCGGCCTGGTCTGGGGAGCCTGTGTTATTAAATGGTAGGTTGTTCCCGCCATCAAACCAAAGTTAAAAAAATCCTCATCATAAAATTAGGCGCCAGGGGCGATGTCTTAAGGACTACTCCTATTTTACGCGGCCTAAAGAAAAAATATCCGCAAAGTTTTATCTCCTGGCTTACCCAGCCGGAGAGTAAAGACCTCTTAAAAGATAATTCCCTCATTGACCGGCTTTTTCTCTACAGTCTGAAAACAATACAAGGATTAGGGATTGAAAAATTTGATATATTGATCTGTCTGGATAAGGAGGCAGAGGCAATATCTCTAGCCAGCCGGATACAGTCAAAAAAGAAGATAGGTTTTGGGCTGGATAAGAAGACCGGCAATGTATTCCCTTTGAATAAAGAAAGCCTCTACGCTTTTAACCTGGGTATATCCGACGAGCTTAAGTTCAGGCAGAACAGGAAAACATACCCTGAGATAATCTTTGAAATGGCTGGCTTAGGCTATCAGAAAGATGAATATATCCTGAAAGTTTCTGATGCGGATAGGAAATACGCGCAGGATCTGTTAAGTAAAATTGGGATTAATAATAACGATCTGATCATCGGTTTGAATACGGGCGCAGGGCCGCGTTTTGCCAATAAGGCCTGGACAGAAGAGGGCTTTGTGGAGTTGGTAAAATTAATCCACGATAAGGCCAGGGCAAAGGTTTTCCTGCTTGGCGGCCCGGAAGAAGAAGGGCGCAATAAGCGCATAGCTTCTAAAGTTGGAAATTTGGCATGCGATATCGGCTGTTATCATAGCCTTGGCCAATTTATGGCTATTGTTGAGGCGTCCAGTTTGATAGTAAGCGGAGATACCACGGCAATGCACATTGCTATTGCTTTGGAGAAACCCGTTGTGGCTATTTTTGGCTCGACCTGCGAACAAGAGATAGAGCTTTACGGCCGCGGAATAAAACTTACCTCTAATATAGATTGCCGACCTTGTTATAAAACAGAATGTAAAAAAGAGGCTAATTGCATGGTTTTGATAAAACCCACCGAAGTTTTACAAGCGATACAGAGGCTATTGCCTAAATGAAGGCGCTGGTATTTATCCCCATATATAACGAAAAAGATAATATAGAAAATTTGATTGGCGAGATCTTAAAGCTTGGCCTGGAGCTGCGTATCCTGGTAGTAGACGATGCTTCTTCCGACGGCACAGCCGGGATATTGGATAAGATCGCCCGGTCTGATCCGCGGGTGGAAGTAATGCACAGAAAGGGCAAGAGGGGCAGGGGCCTGGCAGGCAGGGAAGGTTTTAAATACGCGCTCACCCAGGGCGTTGATTATATTATCGAGATGGACGCTGATTTTTCTCATCACCCGCGCTATATACCTCAATTTTTAGAAGAGATCAAAGATTGCGATGTAGTCATAGGTTCAAGATGGATAGAGGGCGGTAGTGTCTCCGGCAGGCCATGGCAGAGGGATTATTTCAGCGGGTTAGCCCAATTCTTCTGCCGGTTTATATTAGGCCTGCGTGTATTGGATGCTACTTCCGGTT
>JAQTVG010000129.1 GCA_028706895.1 Candidatus Omnitrophota bacterium | reverse complement strand
CATGCCTTGGCATATTTATATTATCAGGTGTAAGGGCGGCCTGCTTTATACCGGCATTACCAATGATTTGGATAGGAGAATAGCGGCCCATAATAGCGGTAAAGGCTGTAAATTCACTAAATATAGAAGGCCGGTAAAATTACTATACAGCGAGAGTGGTTTTACGAAATCAGGCGCTTTAAAACGTGAGGTTCAAATCAAACGTTTAAAAAGAAGCGATAAGCTAAAGCTTATCAAGCTAGAAAGAAGGGGACGGGAAAAATGAAGAAGATTATTTTTTTGATTACGGCGATTTTCTTTGCGAGTTTATCCAGATTGCCTGCTGAGGATAAAGTTCTTCCGCTATCCCCGGATAAAATAAAGCAGATATTGGCTGATTTTGAGCAATACGCGCAAAAAGCGATCCAAGAGTGGCAGGTACCCGGTATGGCTATAGGTATTATCCAGGGGGATAGCCTTATTTACGCAAAAGGATTTGGCGTTAAGGCCTTGGGCGGAACAGACCCTGTAACTACAAAGACTATCTTTCAGATCGGCTCAACCACTAAGGCTTTTACGACGACAATTGCCGGTATGCTGGTAGACGAAAATAAATTCAAATGGGATGATGGAGTTGTTGGGATGCTCCCTGATTTTATGAAGTATGACCCCTGGGTCACCAGGGAATTTGAGGTAGTGGACCTGATGAGCCAGCATAGCGGTATGCCCGGATATGCGGGGGATAGCCTCGCTATTTTAGGATATAACCGGGATAATATACGCCATGCCATACGTTATATTAAACCGGTTACCAGTTTTCGTTCACAATACGCATATGTGAATAATTTATTTTTAGTGGCTTCCGCTCTTATTGAGAAGAAAAGCGGTGTAAGCTGGGAAGAGAATGTCAGGGAACGGATTTTTAAGCCGTTGGGTATGAATAATTCTTCGGTAGATATGCAGTCGTTCTTACAGGCAAAAGACGTTGCTTCTTTACACGTTAAAAAGAACGGCAAGGTTATGGCTCTGCCGAAGGAATGGGAGTACCTTGACTGGAGTTATACCTATGGGCCTGCGGGTGCGATTAACTCTAATATTGAAGATATGGCAAAGTGGGTCAGTTTTCAGATAAATAACGGTAAAGTTAAAGACAAACAGCTAATCAGCGAAAAGAATTTGGAATTCTTGCGTTCCCCTAAAACCATTATTAAAACAAGCCCTCCAGGAGAGAATATTTATTATTGTATGGGCTGGCTCTACGCGGAAAGTAAGCCTTATCCGGTTATCTGGCATAATGGCGGGACTAGCGGTATGAAGACTATGGTTGCTTTTGTGCCGCAGGCAAATATAGGCATAGTGATACTCTCTAACTTGATTACCGGATTACCGGAAGTACTGGCTTTCAAATTCTTTGAACAATATTTTGATAAACCGCCAAAGGTTTCCGTCTCCGAGGCGCTGGCTGAGGCCGATAAGCTGGAAAAAGAAGCCGAAGCAAAGAAACCGGCCCATCCTAAGTCTTCCTGTGCGCCAATGGCTCTTGATAAATATACAGGAGATTACGCTAATGATATATATGGCAAGATAAATATTTCTGTTGTGGATAGTAAACTTGTATTGACGATAGGCCCAAAGAACGTGAAAATGCCTTTTGCCCCGTGGGATAAAGATGTGTTTATGGTAAGCTGGCCTGTGTGCGGGTTGGATGATGATTCGGGATTTGCTATTTTTGAGGTAAGCCCTGAAGGCGAGGTTACCGGAGTTAATCTTGATTTTCTGGATACCTGTGAGAGCTGTGGGGTATTTAAGAAAATAGCTCCGAAAGCCAGCTTATAATTTCTTCCGGAGCAGCTGCGCCGATTTTTTCATTGATTCAAAGAATATAATGATTACCAGGATGAGCATTACGACTGATAGAACTGCATTTATATTTCCTTGAAGGGTATGTTTTGGCAGGTAGTTATTAAATATGTTATCTATCCCCGCGACAAATGTCGTAACAAACATAAATATTCCGGGCAGGAAAGTAATTAGCCCGTAGCGCCAATTCCTGGAATGTTTTAATATGAATATCGTGGCGATGAAGAGGGCAAGAGCCGCTAGTAACTGGTTGGCTACGCCAAACATCGGCCAGATAGTGGATATATCCCCGTTGTAAACCAGGTATCCCCATAATAAACTTATAATGCCACTGCAGAATATTATTCCCGGGAGCCAGCTGCTCCTGCCTAACCTTGGATTTGCGAATTTGACCATCTCTTGTAAAATGTAACGCGCTACACGCGTGCCCGTATCAACAGTAGTCAGGATAAAAAGCGCCTCAAACATTATGGCAAAATGATACCAATAGCTCATAAGGTGTTTCATTCCTTTTATGGAAGAAAGGATTACTGACATCCCTGCGGCTAGTGATACCGCGCCTCCTGCGCGCCCGGTAAGCGTCTCTTCGGTCATACGTTCAATTTCTGTTAAATTGGTAGTATGCAGCCCTAATGTAGAAAAAACTTCAGGCGAGAGGTTAATCGCGAAATAATCTCCCGGCAGCATTACGGTTGCGGCCACAAGCGCCATGATTGAAACAACAGCTTCTACAAGCATCGCGCCAAAACCGATAAATTTTATATCTGATTCGTTATTTATCATTTTAGGCGTCGTCCCCGAACTTACAAGGCTGCGAAACCCGCTTATTGCACCGCAGGCGATGGTAATACAGACAAAAGGCCAGACCTTGCCCGGGATTATGGGCCCGCCCCCGTGGATATAAGGGGTAAGCATCGGCATGTTGATCCGCGGGTTTACGGCAAATATACCGACGATAAGAAACAGGATGGTCCCGATTTTCATATAGGAACTTAAATAATCGCGCGGGCACAGGAGTAGCCATACGGGGAGTATAGAGGCAATAAAGCCGTAAACCGGCAGGATAATGGAGAGGCTCGGTTTAGAAAGAATAAAGAAAGAGCCGAAATTTGTTTTTGATAATGGTTCTCCTATAATAACTCCAAGGACGACTATTGTGACGCCGATAAGGGATGCTTCTATTATTTTCCCGGGCCTTATTTTGTACATATAAAGAGCGACAATGAGCGCGGCGGGGATGGTTATGGCTATGGTGAATGTCGCCCACGAGCTTTCGTTTAATGCGTTTACCACGACAAGCGCCAGGCCTGCGAGGGCTGTTATGATAATAAAGAGTATGGCAAAGCCTGTGGTAATTCCTGCGGCCGGGCTTATGTGCTTTCTGGCCAGCCGCGTCAAAGATTGGCCTTTCATTCTGACAGAAGCAAATAGTATGACCATATCATGCACCGCACCGCCCAGCACAGCTCCGATAAGTATCCAAAGATATCCCGGCAGGAAGCCGAATTGAGCCGCAAGGACCGGGCCAACGAGAGGGCCGGCTCCGGATATTGCCGCGAAATGATGCCCGAAGAGCACGAATTTATTTGTGGGATGATAATCTTTGCCGTCGCGCAGGGTATGGGCAGGGGTCTTACGCAGCGTGTCTAAAACCAGGACTTTTGTGATTATAAACTTGGCATAAAACCTGTAGGCGAGCGCGAATACCAGTAAACTGATTATTATAAACGTTAATGCGTGCATGTTAATATTATACTTAATCTTGTATTTTTTTTCCAGCGTTAAATAAAAGATTAAGGTGCTTGACTGATTTTGAAAAAGAGTTAAAATAAAGATATGGGTTTTTAATAAAAAACACCCAACCATAAAGGATTGGTTGGTGCGCCCTTTCTGGGCAGGGGGGGTACATATGAAGATTTATAAAGGATTAATATTTGTTTTCTTCTTTATGTTTATTCCTGGTTATGCCTATTCTCAGGATTATACGTTTGATAAACAACAGCAGGAGGCAGCGCCTACTACAATGGAAGAGAGCGTTGCGAAAACTGATACATATGCGCCTGCCGAGGCCCCCCAATCTGAACCGGTATTGCGGACTCATACTATTCAAAAAATACAAGAACCCAAGCAGTTAAAAGCAAAAAGCATTTGCATAGGGGACGATTGCCGCAGTAAATGGCCGGTTTTT
>JAQTVG010000008.1:7135-17011 GCA_028706895.1 Candidatus Omnitrophota bacterium | reverse complement strand
CCTCTGCCTACAAGGATATTAATCAACACTTCAGGGTTCATGCGTAGTTATTGGTGGATTATTTTTTTGATAGCCGGAATAACTATATTTTTATTCCGGAGAATGCTGCGTACTGCGCAAGGAAAGATTGCTTGGGATGGGTTTAAATTGAAAATGATAATATTAGGCCCGGTTATTCTAAAAACGGAAATCAGCCGCCTCACGCGCACATTATCATTGCTTCTTTCTGGAGGCATACCCGTTACTTCTGGTCTGAGTATCTCTATAACAGTCATTGATAATGAAATCCTGAAAACGGAAGTTTCAAGGTTCAAGAGCCTTATCTATAGCGGCTCGAGCTTATCAGCTGCTTTTAAAACGTCAAAAATTTTTCCGGATGTAGTAATCAATATCGTAGAAATCGGAGAAGGGACTGGCGTATTGGATAAATCGTTATTGCGCATCGCAGAAGATTATGAGAAAGAGGTTGCCCGCACTTTGAAAACATTAACCCATATGCTTGAGCCGGTAATTATTTTAGTAATGGGCTTGATAGTTGGTTTTATCGTTTTATCGATGTTATTACCGATATTCCAAATGAATTTAATCACAAGATAGGAGGGGAGGAATGCATAAAAAAGGGTTTACTTTAATTGAACTTATGTTGGTAGTTATTATCATTGGCGTTTTAGCAGCAATGGTTATGCCGCGGCTAGTGGGCCGTTCTGAGCAGGCACGCGTTGCGGCAGCTAAAGCTGATATCAATGCTAATATTTCTTTGGCCTTGGATATGTTTGAAACGGATATCGGCCATTATCCTGACAAGCTGGATGATTTACGGACAAATCCCAGCCTTGGCGATAAATGGAAAGGGCCGTATCTAAAGAAAGACCCTAAAGACCCATGGGGAAGGCCGTATACATATGAGCGCGCATCTGGCGAGTCAGGCAAAGATTATAAGCTTTGTTCGAAAGGACCTGATGAAAATAAAACAGATGGTGCCATTTGTAATGAATAGAAATAATGCATTTACCCTTATTGAGCTGCTTATTATAGTAATCATTTCTAGTATTTTAATCGGCATGTCCGTGCCGCGTTTCCGTTCTACATTCGATAAATTTGAGCTGGGAAATTCTATCAAAGATATTTTTTATTTAAGCCGCTATCTCCAAGGCGCTTCTATCAGCCAGGGGAGAATTTATTGCTTGAATATTGATAAAAAAAAGGGGGAAATCCGGGCTGCCGTTAAAGAAGAGGATGAATTCAAGGACGTCAAGGGCAGGCTGGGTAATAAATATAATGTACCCTTAGGAGTAATCATTACGACCGAGCCCATAGAAAAAAATGAGGTTTATTTTTATCCCGACGGCAATACCGACAAAATTAGCGTTACTTTCGAAAACCAGCATAAGGATAAAGGTTCTCTTTTGTTTAAAGGAGCGGCGCGACGATTCATTAGATGCATATGTTGATGAATTATTTGAACAACGAAAAGGTCAAAAGGGTGGTTACGGCACATACCGATTAACTTGTAAAACTGAGGCCAAGAAATTAATAAATGATGCAATAAAAAGAAGAGCGCAAGATGCTGTTAAAAAAGGTAAATAAGATTTCTGTTTTAAGCTAGGAGGTAAAGCATGGCGTGGTGGAAAGCGATTATTATTGGATTTTGTATATATTGGGGAATTTTTCTTGTTAACGTTTTACTTTTTGTTCAGTTCGGGTTAGGATATTCGTTTCCTAAGTTAGCTAATACGGTTTCCGATATTTTAGATTTTCCTGCAGGCACAGGTAAGAATTATAATTTTCTTCTAAGTATGATATTTTGGACAGTAACGTTTTCAGTAGTAATTAAAGTTGTTAATTTCTACATACATAAGATAAAAGCCTAACAAGCAAAAAAGGGATTTCTTACAATTAAGCCACACACAGCAATAACCCCAGCATTCCCCAAACAAGAGAGTGTCCACAGCTTAATATAGTGCGCAACCAAGAAATCCAGAGACGTCTCCTAAAGGGGTGCTTCTTTAAGTTTTAGTTCTTTTAGAATAAACAGATTGCAACAAAGCGCATAAATTCTTGTGTTAGATTGACCTCTTTTTATATTTATTAGGAATAAGCAAGATATAAAAGGAGGTTTTTTAATGCCTAAAATAAAACGTTTCTTGCCGTAATTATCAGACAGCAGTATAATAATCGCATTAGAAAGTTAACTAAGTATTTCTTTTATTTTTTTCAATTATGCGTAAATTAAAAATAATAATTGCTTTATTTGTTATTTTGATAATTACTTTTGTTTCTCTTTATCCTTCTCTTAAAAATAACTTTACAAACTGGGATGATACAAGATATGTAACGGAAAATGGACTTATCCAATCTTTATCTTTGAGGAACATTGAGAAAATATTTACATCTTTCATATCCGGAAATTATCACCCTTTTACCATCCTTTCTTATTCATTTGAATACTCTTTTTTTAAACTCAATCCCTTTCCATATCACCTTGATAACCTTATATTGCATTTAGCCAATTGCTGCCTAGTTTTTTGGTTAATTTATTTGCTGACGGATAATATTTTGTTATCTTTTGTAACAGCTATGTTGTTTGGAATACATCCTTTGCATGTAGAGTCGGTAGCATGGGTTAGTGGCAGGAAGGATCTTTTGGCTGCTTTATTTTCTTTCGGGGCCATAATTTTTTATTTGCAATATCGTAAGGAAAAGCGTATTTCGAAATATTATTATATTTCTTTGTTGTTATTTTTATGCTCGGTTCTTTCTAAGTCAACAGTAGTCATGTTGCCCATTGTTTTATGGCTTATAGACTATTTGACTTATCGTGATTACGATAAAAAATTACTTTTGGATAAAATACCATTTTGTATAGTATCAGCTGTTTTTATAATATTGGCAATTTTTGCCCAATATTCGCTTAATGCCTTAGAAGATTTTAATGTTGTAAGAAATATCGGCTCTTGGTCTATTTGGGAAAGAGTGGTAATTCCTGGGTACGCGCTTATTTTTTATACATGCAAAGCGATAGTTCCAATAAAACTTTCATGTTTATATTTCTATTATGGGATTCCAAAGCAAGAGCTTATTGTCTGTATCTTGGTAGTTATAATGTTTGGGGTAACAGTGTTTATTTCAAGAGTTTCTTTAAGAAAAGTTGTTTTCGGCTATGGATTCTTTTTGATTATGCTTTTGCCGGCTTTGCTGTGGAAGCCAATAGGTTCATTTGTGGTTGCGGATAGATATGCCTATATACCGTTACTTGGCATACTTTTTATAGTGGGTGTTTTTGCGGATTTAATTTATAAGCGATGGTCAAGATCCGGCAGTCTATTTTTGCTGTTGTTTTTTACAGTTACCTTACTATTTTCTGTTTCAAGCTGGGAAAGGTGCTGCGTCTGGAAAAATAGCATAAGCCTATGGGAGGACGCTGTTAAGAATACAAAATACAATGCAGTAGCTTTTTATAGCTTGGGTAACGCATATCAGGATGCTGGCGATAATGAGAAGGCGATAAAAAATTATTTGCAAGCCATAAACATAAAGAAAGATTATGTTGATGCCTATAATAATATTTGTAATATATATGTAGCGATGGGTGAGTATGCAAAAGCAATCGCTGCGGGTAAGCAAGCAATAGGCCTTAACCCAGCGCATTATAAGGCATATTATAATCTTGGCAGTGCGTATGATAAGCTTAGTGAGAAAAAAAATGCCATAGAAGCCTTACGCAAGGCCATTGAGGTTAACCCGGATTATATACCAGCAATTAATGATTTAGCTGCAGTGTATAGCGATAACGGTGAAGTTGATAAAGCAATTGAATTATGGAACAGGATAATCCAGATTGATCAAAATTTCATAACAGCACACTTTAATTTAGCGGTATTTTATTTTAAGAAAGGTAATCATGATATGGCGATAAAACACGCGGATATTGTTACCGGGCTAGGCGGTATAATTGATCCGGCATTCCTTAAATTAATCCAGCCTTTTAGGAATAAAGAAGACATAAAAGAACCAAGAATTATTTATAATCAGTAGAAAAGATGATATAATAAATTTATTATGGATGACCTGGTGTTTGTCCAGAGGTGTGTTAAAGGGGACAAGCGGGCTTGGGATGAATTCGTAGCAAAGTATTCCTCTTTAATATATAACTATATCCACAGCGTCTTTAGAGTCAAAGGCCATACCTTCACGCAAGAAAATATTCAGGACATCTTCCAAGAAATATTCCTTTCCTTAGTAAAAGATAATTTCAGAAAATTAAGCAGTTTCAAGGCAAAAAACGGCTGCAGCCTTGCCAGTTGGCTTAGGCAGGTTACGGTTAATACGGCCATAGATTATATCCGTAAGCTAAAACCCGATATATCTATTGACGAAGAAATTGATGACAATTTCAGCCTTCTGGAAATCCTTTCTTCCGATTCTCCATCAGCTGCTGATACGCTCAGCGATGACGAGAAGCTCAACAGTTTAAAAGATTGTATAGATAAGTTGGCTATTGACGATAAATATTTCCTGGAATTGCATATTCGCAGGAATTTAAGCCTTGAGGAATTAAAGGCCCACCTTAAGATTTCGCGCGGGGCGATTGACATGCGTAAGTCCCGCATTGTTGAAAGGCTTAAGGAATGTTTTAAGGGCAAAGGTTTTGCAGTAATAAATTAATTTTTTTTGGCGTTAGATTACGTGTATTCTTACGTCTATTATAGCTGGGGAGGAGTAACATAATGCCCGATAGAATAGAAAAATTGATAAAAGCAGCCTATAAGAAATGGAAAGATGGCCTTCCGCCGTCAGACGCCAAGTTGCATCCGGGCGAAGAAGAAATGGCGTGTTTTTTTGAGGGTAAGCTTCCGCCGGAAGATAATGAGCGGATAAAGGCGCATTTAATAAATTGTGAAGCTTGCGCTGAAGTTTTTGCCATTCAATTGAAATTAAAGCCGATTTCCGAAAAAGAAGCGCCGAAAGATCTAGTTGAGTTTGCTAAAACATTGGTGCCGCCTAAAGATAGCCTATCTGTCATAGAGATAGCCGTTAAACTTGGCCAAAAGGCATTAGAGATACTGAACACTACAGGAGATGTTTTGGTCGGGCAGGAATTTGTGCCTGCTCCGGTATTACGCAGCCGGCAGATAAAAGAATTTAAGGACGAAGTTACTATCTTGAAGGATTTAAAGGATATAAGAGTTGAGGTAAAAATAGAGAATAAACACGGACAGGCTTTTGATTTGATTATTTTTATAAAAGATAAACAGACACACCATATAATTAAAGATTTAAGGGTGACCCTCCTTAAAGAGGACTTAGAACTCGAATCTTACCTGACTGTTTCTGATAAAGTAATATTTGAACATGTCCTAGCAGGAAAATATATTATTGAGGTATCCGGCGTAGAGAACAGAGTCGCCTCCATATTATTAGATATAAAGAGATAGCGCCATATGGAAGAGCATAGTGTCCTTGTTTTGGAAATATTAAAACAAGACGGTATACTTGCAATGAGCGCCTTTGAAGAAAAGGAGCTTGCTCAGACCGTAAGGCACTATAGCCGGCTGTCAGCGGCATTTACGGAAATAGAAAAATTATGCCAGGAAGTAATAAATATATTAAACAAAGCAAGCCAGAGAGGCGCTAACCATTCCGATTATACAGAGAGCCTTAAAAAAACCGGCCAGGTGCTTTGGGACCATCTATTTACACGTTCAGTCAAAGACAGGTTAAAAACAACTGTAGTTAAAAATTTAATCTTTTCTATTGATGAAGAATTAATTAATATCCCCTGGGAACTTTTATACGACGGTAATGAATTTTTATGCCTTAAATTTAATTTAGGCAGGGTAGTAAGGACCAAGGACGAAATAAAACTTCCGCAATACCGCAGCCTGACAACCACCCCCAAGATGCTTATATTGTCTAATCCCACCGGCGACCTGAAATCCGCTTACCTCGAAGGCGTATATATCAAGAATCAGTTTGACCGTAAAAGAAATGAAATAGCCATTGATTTTAAGTCTACTTCTATTAGTACGCTCTATGTTAAAAAGAACCTGCGTGATTACGATATCGTCCATTTTGCCGGCCATTGCGAATATGACGCGCATAACCCGAAGAATACAGGCTGGGTGTTAAACGATGGAACAGATATTCTTGCTCTAGGCGAAAGCCCGCATTTGCCGAGCTTAATCTTTTCTAATGCTTGTCATTCTGCGAGGGCCGTAACCGAACCGATGTGTGTTGATTATCAGGAGAAAAACTATAGTTTGGCATCAGCATTTTTATTCTCCGGTGTCAGGCATTACATCGGCTCAATATGGAAGATAGAGGATTCGGTAAGCCTTGTATTTGCCAGGGAATTCTATGCGCAATTAATCAAAGGTAATCCGGTTGGCGAGTGTATGCGCCTGGGCCGCCTGAAATTAATTAAAGAATACGGCAGCGCCACTATATCCTGGGCAAACTATCTTCTTTATGGAAACCCGAATTTTATATTATTCAGGCCTAAAGCCAGGAGCGCAGCACTAAAATTTAGAAAAGGCGCTTCTCTATACAAGAAGCATATGGTAAAGCTTGCTTTAGCAGGGTTTATCATATTTGCAGCGGCATTCTTATATATGTGGTTACCAGTCAGGAATCCCGGCATTTCCCTTTCTTTCCTTAAATCACAGAAATTATTTCTTAAAGGCAATAATCAGGAAGCTGTTTTGCTTTGTAACCAGATTATCGGAAAGGACCCGTTGTTTCTTGCAGCATATCCATTGGCAGCAGATGCCTATGAGAGGCTGGGTGATAGGGATAATGCCCTAAGGTCTTATTTTGACTACGCGCTTTCCAGCGAAAGAAAACATGATAAAAGGCATTTATCTCGTGCCTATATAGGTATTGCCTGGGTTTATCATCAGCGCGGAGAATACCCTAAAGCATTTGATTTCTATAACAAAGCGATAATGCTAAGCAGGAAAAACCATGATAAGTTAAATGAAGCAGCTGCCTTAAGAAAACTGGCAGTCTGGTATATGGATAAAGATGAACAGGATAAGGCATTAGAACTGTTAACAAAGAGTTCAGAGATTAACCGTGAAAGGCAGCATATATACGAACACAGGTATAATTTAGCCTGTGATTATTTTGATATGGGTTTGGTATTCTGCAATAAAGATGATTTTATAACAGCCAAAGAGCTCTATAACAAAAGCCGCAGGCTTTTTGAAAGAATGAAGTTAAGAAATGAACTGAGCGATTATTATTTTAATTTAGGAGAGATATGTATAATTGAGAAAGAATACCAGAAAGCCATGGATTATTACGCGCAAGGCCTGAAAATAGACCAGTTTCACGGCAATAAACCAAGTATCGCAAGCGACTACAATATGATCGGAGAATTATATGTAGAAATGGATTCTTTACAAGAGGCCGAAAAGTCTTTCAAGCAGGCGATTTTAATTTCTGAACAGATCAATGCCCGTCCGGAGATGGCTTCTGCATACTATAATATGGGGCTTCTATATAAAAAGAAAGGCCGTAAGAAGAAAGCTAAGGATTATTTGCGGATGGCCCAGGACATCTATAGATTAATAGATACGGATGATTATAAAAGAATTAAGCAGGAATTCCTGGATTTTAATATATAATAGTAGGTACCTATGAGAATCATATCAGTTTTAATTATAATTTCATTTTTACTAACAATTGCGGGTTGTTCTATGCCTATTGTAACGGCCCAAAAGCCTTTATACAGCTTTACCAAAGAAGAGAAAGCGGTCAAGGGCGGGTTTATGGGTAAGAAAAAATCCGTAACTATCAAGAATTTCCGTGAGAGCCAGGCATATGAGGAGGAAATAGATGACCTTAAAATAGAAGTAGAGAAATATATTTCCAACCACCCTGATTTAAGCGAATCCGCCAAGAGTAATTTGCGAAAATTAATGGTCACCGATGGGTCTACCGAAGAAGAGGTTATTTTTCTGCTGGGTAAGCCCGATAAAATCATAAATGCAACCGGCGCCGGCCATTATGGCGCGCAAGAAATATGGATGTATAGGATAAATAAGCTGCGCGCAGTTACATTTCTTATTATCCCCGTATTTTTTGTCCACGAATCATACCAGTTATATTTTAAGGATGGGGTATTAGTGGAGATAGAAAAACACCATCTTCAGCAGCTCATTACCCAGAGCCATGGCCCCGGAGTTCCAGACAGCAGAAAATAAAAAAGAACCCTCCGCTAATTAAAAAGCACGCCTGATATTTAAACCCACTTTATTTTTCTAATTATCCTAAAAAATTATATTTAGAATTTTTGTTAGATTTTGCCTCTTTTTGCGTCTATTAAGGCAGAGCACCCAAACATAAAGGATTGTTTGGTACGCCCTTTCTGGGCAGGGAGGCACAGATGAATAAGAATATTAAAATCGCGGTAAGTGTATGTTTGTTTCTATTGTGTGTTAAGAGCGGGTGTTTTGCAGATGAATATACCTGGCAGAATATAAGCAGGGAGAACCTGGACTTAAATTCGGTTTTAGTAGGCCGGGATAATTCAAAGATTATTTATGCGGGAACAAATAATAGCATCATTAAAAGCGAAGACGGCGGCATGAATTGGAGAAATATCTTGTCTATCAGGGGGCAAAACCATTCTGTAAATTTCCTGTTGTTTGACCCCCGCGATAAAAATTCTTTATTCGCGGCAACCGGAAACGGGCTTTTTTACAGTTTTAATCAAGGAAAGTCATGGAAGAGGATTTTTCAGGGGAAAAATTATTTAGAGAACGAGGCAAAGTGTGTTGCGGTTTTATCCGGCGTTATTTACTTAGGAACAAAAGGCGGGTTTTTCTTTAGTAAAGATAACGGCCGCAACTGGAGCAGGCAAAAGGGAAAACTGGGCAATAGCGATATCTTGTCCATAGACTATAATAAAAGCGGACAAAGTTGTATTTATGTTGCTTGCATAGACGGTGTTTTTATGAGCCAGGACCAGGGAGAATCCTGGGATAGGATTTTTGTTATGCATGTTTCAGGAGAGAATCCGGATGCGGAAGAGAAAAACCAGGAGAGTGAAGGGCTGGATATGTCTCTATGCGTAAGATATGTAAGCTGTGACCCTGGTAATCTAAATTGTATTTATATAGCTACATCCAACGGTGTCCTAAGAAGCTGTGATAGAGGCCAGAGTTGGGAAGCTGTCACAAGTTATGGATTGCTCAGCCGGGATGTAAAGTTCCTGCTGTTTACTAGCAGGGCAAATCTTTATGCAATTAGTAAATCAGGCATATTTGAATACACATCTGACCGTTGGCAAGAGGTATCATTTGGCCTGGCGTCGCAAGATATCAGGTTCCTTGCTTTAGATAATCAAAACAATCTGTATGCTGCCTGCGATAAAGGTTTGTTTAAGGCTAGTATCGGGAATTCCGGAAGCAATGATACAAAAGATGCGGTATTGGCATATTATAAAGAAGAGCCGAAGATTAACGAAGTCCAGCAGGCGGCAATCAAGTATGCCGAGGTAGGATTTGACAAAATTAAGAAATGGAGAAAAAGAGCAAACATAAAAGCAATATTGCCCAGAGTAACATTAGGCCTGGACAAGGGCCGGAATACAAATTATGAAATATACACAAGCGCAAATACCAGTTACGTGTATGAGGGGCCGGATGATAAATCGAGCGGCTGGGATTTAACTTTAAGTTGGGAATTGGGCGATTTAATCTGGAACAGCGACCAGACGTCCATTGATGTGCGTTCAAGGCTTATGGTGGAACTGCGCGATAATATCCTGGATGAAGTAACAAAATTATATTTTGAGCGTATACGCGTGAAGATGGAAATAAACAGCCTGGCCATAGAAGACAGAAGAAAGAGAAGTGAAAAAGAATTGCA
>JAQTVG010000008.1:0-7035 GCA_028706895.1 Candidatus Omnitrophota bacterium | reverse complement strand
AAGGAGCGGCGATATGCACAGCGAGGATTTAAAAAAGATAATAGAAAATATTGAGAAAGTAATTGTCGGCAAAACAGATACGGTAAAATTATTAATTGTCGGCCTTTTGACTAAAGGGCATATCCTGATAGAAGACGTTCCCGGCCTTGGCAAGACAACGCTCGCCCTGGCTTTGGCCAAGTCAATAAATGCAGATTTTAAGAGAATCCAGTTTACTCCTGACTTGTTGCCTTCTGATGTAACAGGAGGTTTTATCTATAACCCCAAAAGCGGTGATTTTGATTTTAAAAAAGGCCCGGTTTTTACCAATATACTCTTAGCTGATGAAATCAACAGGACCACCCCGCGCACGCAATCGGCGCTCTTAGAGTGTATGCAGGAATACAATGTATCTTTAGACGGCCAAACCTTTGCTTTGCCCAATCCTTTTATAGTAGTCGCAACACAAAACCCGATAGAATACCAGGGGACTTATTCTCTGCCTGAGGCCCAGATAGACAGGTTTGCAATGAAGATAAGCATGGGGTATCTGCACGCCGCAGAAGAGGTGAGAGTCATATCAGGGCAGAAAGTCCAGCATCCCATTGAAACCCTCAAACCCGCCTTAGATTTAGAAAAAGTTTTGGAACTCCAGGAAGAGGTAAAAAAAATACAGGTTTCCCCTAATATATTAGACTATATCGTAAAGCTGGTTTCAGGCACGCGCAATAAAGAGGAAATAAAATTAGGAGCCAGCCCCAGGGCTTCCATCGCGCTTATGAAAACCAGTTCCGCATGGGCGCTCCTTGAGGGCAGGGACTATGTTATTCCCGACGATGTAGTCAAGCTCCTGCCGTGGGTGTTAAAACACAGGATAATATTACAGCCTAAGGCCTTAATTGCAGGGAAAACCCCCGACCATATAGTTTCTGATTTAGTCAGGAACACTCCCATTCCTTAAAAGTAAAAGATGCTTAGGATACTGCTTAAGAAATGGATTTTTGTTTTTATAACCATAATATTCAGCCTCCTTATCGGGCTTAAGACATCAATAGAATTTTTCCATTTCTTTTTCTGGTTTTTAGTATCCGCCGTCGCCATAAGCATAGCATGGATTACAGCAGAGTATTTTGGCATAAGGATGCTTGTTACTAGAAACCTCCCGCTTAAGGTTGAAGAAGACGATTTTGTTGAAATTGAGGCGACAATCCGCAATAAAAGTTTCCTGCCGGTATTTAATTTTATCCTGGAAGACCATCTTACCTTCGCTGCACCGCAGGAGAGAAAAAAAAGATTTTTACTGGAGTACCTGGGGCCGAGGTCAAAATTAAACCTGAAATACCGCCACCTTTGCCCGCGCAGGGGAAGATATGAAATAGGGCCTTTTTCTGTTTATCTTTTTGACCCCTGGGGGCTGTTTTTCTTTAAGAAAACATTTTTTCTTTATTCGGAACTTTTTGTTTACCCGCGCACATTCCGCATACCAAAATTCCCCGCATTAACAAAAGGGACCGCTCCCTGGTTTGGCATAGACACAGCCCACGTCAGCGGTGATGAACATGAATTCTTTGGAATCAGGGAATATAAGCCCGGCGACCCTATAAAAAGGATACACTGGCTTTCAACCGCAAGGAAAAATAAATTAATCGTTAAGCAATTCCAGCGCCAGGTATTTTTCAGGGCCACTATCATATTCAACCTGAACAAAGATAATAATTTTGGCATAGGTAAGGAAAGCGTCGCGGAATACACCATAAAGATAGCCGCTTCTGTAGCCAAATATTTAATTGAGAAGAATGTTTCCGTAGAAATTATCGCCCACATAGGAGAGATGGCGCACATACCTTTTAATAAAGGCGAAGAGCATTTGGAGGATATACTAAGGGCATTGACCATAGCCCAGCCGGAAAGCAGGGTCAGCACAGGAGAGCTTTTTCAGGAATTCTCAGATTACATACCTAATGATTCAAGCCTTATTGTGATTATGCTGGACCAGGACTGGGAATTTTTATCCGCGATGCTTTCTCTTAAGGCGAAGAATATTTCTCTTATACCGCTTGTGTTGCTTGCTTCTTCGTTTATGCATACTGACGGGGAAGAGAAAATTGCAAGATTCCCACAGGCAAAATTGCCCGAAGGTTTTGATTTTGCTCCCATATTCTTTGCCCGCGGGGATAACCTGGAACATGATTTTCTGAAATAAACGAGGCATAAATTATGTCCAATCCTATTAAGGAAGAAAACAGGTATTTGTTTCTTGAAATTCTATTTACTTTTTTTCTTCTTATCTGCGCGATATTCTTGTTTGGCAGCCTTATATCGCAATACAGGATATATTTTATCCTTGGTTTGGCAGCCGGTTTTTCTGTCAGCTGGTTTACCATCAATAAGCATAGCCCCTTAACGATAATTTTCCTGAATATCGGTATTTTGGGGGTTTTTGCCTGGATAATATACTCTTTGCTTAATTCTTCCTTGCTTTATAAAGACGTAGTAGTGATATTTATAAAGGGTGCATTTATTTTACAAGTCATTCTTAGTTTTAACATCCGTTATTTTCCATTAAATTATATCCAGTTGTTAAGCGTTCCTTTATTTTTGTGTTTTCCTATATTCACAAAAGATTATGACGGGCAGCATATTTTGCTTTCTATAATTTACATTGTCTGCTGGATAATCCTCCTCAGGATTAAATTTTATAAGCTTTTTAACCTTCCGGCAGAAGGAAAGAAGAAGCAATATCCCGCTTTTTTTGCCGCAGCAATCCTCTTTTTGGCTGTTTTATCTTTGTCCTGGGCGCTTTTTCAGCGTTTGCCGTTAGGCAGGATTGAAAAGGGGGGATTTTTGCTGTATGAGAGTGAACAGATAGAAACAGAAAATGAAATGCTCGAAAAGCAGTATTATGAGTCGCAGGACGAAATTCAGAAAGAGATTGTAGAAGTAATATCCCAAATTGATTCCAAAGAAGACAGACAAGATATGCTTTTTTTACTGAGTTCTTTAATAAAAGACGAGGCTAATGTTATAGAGACCCAGAAAGCTGAACTCGGCCTTATCAGCCACCTTACAAAGCCCGGGCCCGGTTTAGACAAGCGCCAGGGCGAAGATGTGTCGATAAACACAGAGAAATTTGTAGATAAAAAAGTTTCCTTTAACATGAAGAAATCAAAAGACAAGATAGCAAATATTATGAAGAAAAACAGGTTTAATATAATAGAGAGAATATCGGTTATGAATAATATAAGCAAAATGCAGGATAGCCGCTCTCTCCAGGAATTGAACAAATACGAAGATGAGCTTAAGCGGGCCATTAATAATTTCTTGGGCAGGGATGGCGCCAAGAGAGAATTACGCAAATCTATAGGAAATTTTAAAGAGTGGAAGGAGTTCGGGGATTATCGCAAGAAACTGGATTCATTAAATAATAGGGCTGATTCATTGGAAGGTAAGCCGGCAGAGGAATTGCGGGATTTGCTTTCTGATATAAATGAGGCCAGGGACCTAAACGCTCTTAAGGAGGCCAGGGCAAAAGCAGAGAAATTAAAAGGCATCAGGGGCGATGCGCAGAAGGATTTGGGCAGCCTAGTTAAGGAGGCATTAGATTTAAAAACGGAAATGCTCCTTACGGATAAAGCCGCAGGTTTAAAGGAAGAGATAGATAGCTCCAGGATTTCTCAGGGCCAGGCACAGGAGTTAGAAGATAAAATAGATGATATGGGGAGTGCCAGGGATTATCAGGAATTTATGAAAGGCCTCTCGGAGTATCGGGAAAAAATCAGGGAAAACAGGATGGGTTCTGATAAGAGCATAGATGAATTCTTGGAAATAAAAGCCCACATGTTGATTAATAAAAAGAAAGAGAGAATTAAAGGAATACTTAAAGAGAGCAACTTGCCTGATAGAGGGGAAGAGCTTATAGAAAAGATAGAAAATATGGAGTTGGAAAAGAATAGCGATAAATTGGTTTCCGACGGGAAAAAGATAAAAGATAATATAGATAAAAATTCAGATAAGGGTTTTATATCTAACGCCTCCAGGGATACCCTGAAAAAGGAAATAGGAGAAATCACGGATATTCTTTTGTCAATGCTTGAAGTAAAAAAAGAAGGCCGGCAGAAGAGCGTCCCCAGGGAAGGCTCGCCTCTTGATTACCTGAGCAAGCTGAATGAATTAATTGATAGTTCGTCTTTGAAAGAGGAAAAAAAGGAATCCTTCAAACAGCTCGCTAAGGATTTGATGTCATTCAAGTCTATACCGCAGTTGGATAATATAAAAAAAGAAGTGGATAGCCGCTTAGAAGAATTACCCAGGGATAACATTAAAAAAGAAGAGATAAGGAAATTAAGCGATGCTTTTGAATCTGCCGCAGAGGCCAGGAAGATGTTGCTTATGGAAAAGTCCCTCTCCAGTTTAAGAGAAAAAATAGAAGACCTTAGAAGAGATAATCCTGAGGAAGCGGCCAAGCTTGAGGAATCCCTGAAAAAAATAAGAAATAGCCGCAGCGCTGAAGAGATGAAAAAGCAGATAGAAGCGCTTGAAGAGGATGTTGAGCTTGAAAACCAGCAGAATAAACAGGAAGAAAAACCGCGGGATAATAAAGATTCCGGCGGATTATTGGATATATATGTGGCCCCTTCATACTTGGTTATGCCTTTAGATTCAACCGCTTCTTTAAAAGCGGTAGCTGTTTATAATAATTTATTTATCAAAGAAATGGGCCCGGAACAGGAGTGGGTTTCTTCTAATCCTTACGTGGCGTGGGTGGATGAAAAAGGCACAGTTCATGCTGTCTCTAAAGGCCGCACGCAGATATATGTTAAATACAGCGGTTATAGCAGCCAAAAGATTGAAGTAGCAGTTGTAGATAAATTATGAAAGCAAAAATTATTACCGCCATATTTTTGGTATTTTTGTATATGCACCCGGTGTATTGCCATGCGCAGGCCGGTTATCAGGAAATAAATACTCCCTCCGGAAAAGCTTTTACTGGCCTTACAAGAGAAGAGGCGTTGCAGGAATTTGGGGTTCCTGACCAGGCAGGTAAAGATACCTGGGCCTATTTGGGGCAGGAGAAGTTTTTTGTTTTTTTCACAAGAGAGCCGTTTTTAAATATATACCTTTATCCGTTACGTTGTACCAGTGATATCGGAGTTCCTCTTGAATTTAAAGTTTTCGGGTATTCTTCCGATATGACAATGAAAGATATTACCAGAGAAGCCGACTTATTAGTAAGCGAACCGGAAGATTTCATTCTGGATGGCGCAGGAATTATCATTTCAAGAAGGGCCGGTGAATATCAGGTTTTAGCCAAATACAAAGGCGTTTTTAGCAATCCCGCTTACCTGACAATAAAAGAACCGCAACAAAAAGAAATGAATGTAGAAAAATTAGTAAGCATAAATATTTTACCTCATAAACCGGCTATTCTCGCGGGGAATAAGCTGGATTTTATTGCGTTGGGGACATTCATTAGCTCTTCCGGAGCATATTACGTAAAGAATATCAGTAAGCAGGTGGCCTGGCAGGTTAAGCAAGGCATGCAGACGGCATATGCGGGAAGTAGCGTAATATATTTTCCATTCTCCGGAAACCAGGAAGTATCCTGCAGGTATCAGGATTTACAAAGCCCGCCCCAGGAAGTGTATGTATCTAATAAGCCGCCTGTATCACAGGAAAAATTAAAGCACATTACGATTTTACCTGAAGTTATACCGGCTATTTTGGGTAAGAATATAAACATTAGCGCATTTGGCACGTATTACAATAACAGGGTAGAGGATATAACCCGAAAAGTAAGATGGGAGATTACCGACACAGATGTAGTTGTTTTGCAGGATAACGGCAGTTTTTTGGCAAAATCTGTGGGTTTAACCGACATAACCGCAGTGCTGGATGGTTTAAGGAGCCCGGCGGCAAAGATAATTGTTGCGAATAAGGCAACCGGTATACTTTCCGCGACAGAACAAAAAAGGGTGAACCCTAAAAAATTGGCTGCAGATATAAAGAACGAAATCCAGAAATTAAAAAAACAATTCTCCGGCGAAGAAAAGAAGCTAATACTCGTAAAAATAACTCCCGGCGTTTTAAGTATCCCTGTTGGGGAGAAGGGCGAGTTTACCGCTTTAGGGGTATATAGCGACAATTCTCAGGATGATTTGACCAGCATTGCGGATTGGTCAAGTTCCAATGATAAGATTGTTTCTGTCCTAAACGGTAAAATTAATACTTTTTCTTCCGGAGAAGCCGGCATTTATGCAAAATTTAAGGATGTAAAAAGCCTTCCCGCTTTAGTAAAAGTAGAGGGGCCTAAACTGGTTTCAATAATACTTGCCCCGCAAAACATAGAGACAACAATGGATATAAGGCCGGACTTGAAGGCAGAGGGATATTACAGCGATTCTTCGCGTAAGGATATTACATCAATTGTTAATTGGGAATTTGCCAACCCTCGTATTATAAAAATAGAAAAAGGGAAGGTCTTCCCTTTGAGATTCGGGCAGACTTCGGTGTATGCCGAGCATTTGGGGATTAAGAGCCTGCCCGTGAATGTCAACGTCATTTTCACCATGGCCTGGCTCTCCGGTATAATTATTAAAACAATAGTTTTTTTGATTTTGGCTGCGGCTATTGCTTTTATTTTTTTATATATTCTAACCGAGAGAGAAAAAAATAGATTGAGAGAGCATTTTAAGAATAACCCCTCCGAGTTTATGGTTATTCTTTACGGGAATTTAAGAAAGGTCCTGGCTATTTTTAATTTAACTTATAAAGAGAACATCCCACCGCTTTCTTATGCTGAATTAATCCAGAAAAGACTTTCCATAGAAGATAATAGCCTTTTGAGGTTTACCGTTAAATTTGAAGAAGCCAGGTATAGCCGCCATGCCTTAGTGACTGGCGATGCATCCGGGGCATTAAACGACTATAATGATTTTCTGAAGGCGCTCTTTAGCCGTTCCGGCAAGGTTTCCTTGTTCCTGAAATATTGCCGGTCGCTTTGGCTATGTACCCCGTTTTTTATAACCAGCACTTAATTTTCCCGTCCCCACCGCAAGA
>JAQTVG010000128.1 GCA_028706895.1 Candidatus Omnitrophota bacterium | reverse complement strand
ACTCTACAATCATAACCACATTTTTAATCCATTTTACGTCGGCAGGACGCTTAGGCAAAAGCATCCTGCTGAATATTACCCATATCAAGCTGGTCCCTAAAGTGAAGTTGAAAAGCAACCCCGAAATCCTGGGAAGATTATACCCTATAGGCACCTGGCTAAAAAGCGCCCCTCCTAATAAAATCGGCAAAGGCGTAATAAACATAACGATAATCGCCCAGACTCCCCAGGTAACATGGCTTTCCAGAAGGTTAAATGACCTTCTTATCTTCTTGGATAACGGTATCTGCCTTCCTTCAAATCCGGTCACAAGGAACGGAAAATTCTCTACGCCCCAGGCCCATCTTCTTTTCTGTTTATATTGCACGATAACGGTCTTGATGATATTAGTGGAATAAGCGACGTCCATAGAAACGGTAATATACAACGGCACAACGCGGTAATCCCCGTTAAAAAAGAGGAATGCCTTCCAATACACTACAGAATCATCGGAAATCATGTTCACCGGCCAATAATCTATATCTACTAGGGTCTTAAAACTCATGCTATGGCTGGAGAAGGTGACAAATTTTTCCAGGCGCATACTCTCAATTAACTGGCAGAACGAAGAGCTTATCTCAACAAGCCTCGCGAAAGAAGGCGCATGCCAAACGTTATTATTATAAACCGGCATAGGCTGGTAGCTGGCCTGATGCGGTTTCGGCGAAGTCAAGAAATGATACGTAAGGCATCCAAAATACTGCTTGTCAACGCAGGTATCAGCATCAAAGCAGGAGATAATAACATTTTCGATAGGGATAGACAGGCCATCCAAAAATTCTTTTGCCCGTTTTGCCGCCCATGTAGCGTTAGCGCCTTTGGTGCGCGCTTCTCCCGGGATGCCGTCAGGATGAAATGTGGACAAATAACCGAAAAAATCAGATTTGTATTCTGCCTCAAGCTTAGCCGCATTTTCTTTTGCCTGAATGTTACGCTCCTCAAACGCAACCACCACAACCATTTTCTCCTTTGGGTAATGGCACTGTCTTAAGGCCTCCAAAGAAGGCCGCAGTATATCCAGGCTTTCTTTATATACAGGAAAGATGATTAAATGATAGAGTTTATGCCAATCCTTATCCTGCAGTTTCTGGCAGTCGCTAAGCCAATCCCTGTTTTTCTGCTGTGATAATTTTTTATAAGCCATAAGCAGGAGTGTCGTTAAGTAGCTCGTGCGGATAATCCAATAGAAATCAAAAATAATAATCAGTATGGCGCAAAGGATCGGCTTCCATACCGCAAAAGAGATCATAATGATAATTATGCCCCAGGATAAAACTCCCGGGATAATCTCAAGGCATCGTTTGAACGTTATATTCCTATTCATTTTGTTTTAACTTTATAAGCTCCTGGAAAGGAAACACCCTAGGGTTCAGGTCAAGCTTATATAGATTATCATAAAAATTCCCATCTTCCGCTTTCTGGGCATCCAGGAAATAAAGGGTATCATTACGGATATCATAAAAAGAAGTAGTATTCCTTTTGTTTAAATTTACCAATGCCACCGACTCGGTCCTGGGCTGCGCCTCTAAAGCTTCAATGTTTTTATTGCTGACCAGAATCAGATGATAGCTGTCGGAATGCCAAAATATATCAATTATTTTATCGTACGGATAATCTAAAATAAACGGCAGGTTTAAATAATGCCTGTTTTGCGGCTCTAAATATACTATGCCTATCTGGTGGGCATTAAAATACAGAAGCTTAGTCTTGTCTGTGGAGAGCTTCCATTTGATTGGAGGCGATGAAAGCGCGGGGAAAAAGGCTATTTTCTCCGAATCATCCCCTGCTAAATTTGACCTGTAAATACTGTTGTCTTCCGGGTCAACATAATATATTGCCGAATGCTCCTCATCAACCCAGAAAGCGGAAAGCCTGTCGCTATTTACCTGCTTTATGTTAGGCCTTAAGGGAAAAAGGATTATTTTTTCCAGGCGCGTAACTTTACCCGCGTCTATGTTAACCTCATTAATCCATGGAAAGTGCCTTTCCAGCTCAAGGCGCAGATGGTATCTGCCCGGTAATAACTCTGAGGCGGTTGCCGGAGTCTTCGCGTTCAGTAATTTCCCGTCCAGATAAACGCTGGCTCCGGACGGCTGCGTCTTAATGACCAAAAGCCCTGTCTTGGTGAATTTGAATGCGCGCCGGTCAAATTTATAGCCTAAGGCAAAGGATAAAATAAAAGGCAGGCCGATTAAAAATATGATGACGCTTAAATAAAATAAAACCGCCCTTATTCTCTGCTCATTTACCATAATCAAGGCGTATTCTTTGTGGGAGCTGCCGCTGTTTGCTCCAAAGGCTGCTCCTTGGCCAATTCTTTCTCTATGTAAGAATTTAATTCTTCTTTCAATTTCTGGATGCGCGCCGCCTCTTTGGCGTCTTCCTCATTTTGCATATTTATAACCTTCTGCCTGTATTCGGGGTTGTGTTCATACTTATAATCCTTAACAGCCAGGACCGGAAGATAGAATATACCTCCAAATAATCTTACCATCGTGACCACCGGGTCTACGAAAGTCATTTTATAAGGGTCTTCAATATATCCCATCTTTTTATAGTAATCCTCTACGGTGCCCCTGCGCTTTTTAAACCTTTCCCTTGCCAGCTTTAACCTCGGCACACTGTTATTCTTGCCAATGGTATATTCTACGATTGTCAGGTTTCCTCTGGCAACAACATAACCTTTATCATATGGAGGCTCCCCGCGCTGGAATGTATACGGTACACAGCCTGATAAAAATAGCGCCGATACAATTAAACATAGAAGCTTTTTCATGCAGTATGCTCTCCTTTATGCCTTTATCAAAGCCAAAGTTTCGCTGCGGGTCTTTTCGTTTGTCTTAAATACTCCCCTGACCGCGGAAGTAACGGTTAATGTGCCGGGTTTTTTAACCCCGCGCATAGACATACACATGTGTTCGGCTTCAATAACTACCATGCAACCCTGGGGTTTAAGTTTAGACATTATAATTTCGGCAATCTGCGTCGTAAGGCGTTCCTGGACCTGAGGGCGCTTTGACAGTATATCCACCACGCGCGCCAGTTTGCTTAACCCCGTAACGCGGCCGCCCTTAGGTATATAGGCAATATGCGCCTTACCCAGAAAAGGCAATAAATGGTGCTCACAGATACTGCATAAGGATATCCCCTTTAATAATATTATCTCTTCATGCTTCTGATCCAGCAAAACTTCCAGCTCTTTCTCAGGATCCTGCTTCATCCCTGAAAATATCTCTTCGTACATCTCCGCAACGCGTTGGGGTGTATTTAAAAGATCCTTTCTCGAAGGGTCTTCGCCTATCGCCTCTAATATCTCCCTAACCGCTCTTTCAATTTTAACTTTATCCATCAAGCCTCCGCTTACTTACCGATACAGAATTCCGAGAATATCTTATCTAATAAATCTTCTGAAGAATTTCTTCCCAAGATATCGTCCAGGCCCTCTAACGCGTCCTTGACATCCTGGGCAATAAACTCCGCTGACAGCTTATTATCCAAGGAATATATGCTTTGTGCAATAAGTTTTTGCGCTTTTTCCAGCGCTTCTATGTGGCGCAGGTTACTGACTATTACCGGCTCAGGCTGGCTTATCTTGCCATTATATACCACATCCGCGATCGCATCCTCAAGCAGGCCTATATTATTAAGCCTTTTCGCTGATATCTTGATAATCCGGCCAAACTTGGCCTTTATCCTGCCCTCTTCTACCTTTTGTTTTAAGTCTATCTTGTTTATAATGGCCAAGGTGTTTTTTCTTTTTAGCCTTCTCATAAGCATTTCATCTTCCCTGGCCAGCCTCTTGCTTCCATCAAACAATAAAATTACTAAATCCGCCTGGCTGATATGTTTTTTTGAACGCATCACGGCTTTCTTTTCTACTAAATCCCGCGGCTCGATAATACCCGCGGTATCTACAATCTTTATGGGGATGCCTTTTATGTCTATGACCTCTTCTATGGTATCGCGTGTTGTACCGGCTATAGGCGTAACAATGGAACGCTCCTGCTTTAAAAGGGCATTTAAC
>JAQTVG010000007.1 GCA_028706895.1 Candidatus Omnitrophota bacterium | reverse complement strand
GGCATATTTAAAAAACTCGTAGATTCAGGCCTTACGCACATATCTATCGGAGCAGAGAGGGCAAGTGATGAAGAATTGAAAGGCATCGGAAAGAAATGCTATTCATCTGATATGATAAAGGAATGCCTGCACATCCTAAAAAACAAATACCCGCAAGTCTTCAGGCAAATTACCTTTATAGTCGGTATCAGGGAAGAGACAAGAGATTCAATATTAAACCAGGTTAAGTATGCCAAAGAGATAGCGGCGGATTATCCCGCCTTCCATCCTTTGACTCCTGTCCCCGGGACAGAAGCCTGGAGGGAAGCAAAGGAAAAGGGATGGCTGGAAGTTGAAGACTTCAGCTGCTATGACTGGAATACTCCGGTCATGTCTTCCAAATATCTTTCAAGGGAGGAAATCGGCGATTTAGTATATTTAGCCAATAAGGAATTCATTTCTTTGCCTTGGATAATCAAGGGGATATTCAGCCCTTTCAGGGCCAAAAGAAATATTTATATTTGGTGGCTTTTGGTGGTTATGAGTATTTTTATATATTCGGTTAAGAGGTTTATCAATCCATTCAGGCTAAAGGAATATACCAGATTAGTAAAACCGGGATGGTACGAAAATTAATTAAGGATACCAGATGAAAGTGCTGCTAATAAATCCTTCTTTTAATTTTAAGAAATTCGGGAGATTCCGTAAATTTATGGAACCTATGCCTTCGTTGGGCCTTGCTTACATTGCGGCCGTCCTGGAGAAAAATAATATCAGTGTAGAAGTAATTGATGATTTTGTATTAGGTTTAGGAGCCCAGGGAATACTAAAAATAATCAAAGAGAAGGCGTTTGATGCCGTAGGCATATCTTGCTTAACGCCATCGGCTCCGGTAGCTTTTTCCATAGCAGCAGCCATAAAAAACTATAATAATAGAATTTTAGTTGTTTTAGGAAATATCCACGCCACCGTATTCGCGGATGAAATATTAAGGAACGAGGCCGTAGATGTGGTTGTCCACGGTGAAGGCGAACATGCTATGCTGGAATTAATCAATGCGGCAAAAGAGGGCAGGGATTTTTCAAAGATAGCAGGGATTTCATTTAAACAAAACGGCGCAATATTTAAAACACCCCCCCGGATGATGATTGATAATTTAGATGAATTACCTTTTCCGTCCTGGCATTTATTCCCTTTCACAAAATACGGATTTTTGCCGTTTATGGATGTTAAGAATCCGGGATTGAGTATCCTGGGTTCCAGGGGTTGCCCCTACCGCTGCACGTTTTGTTCTCTGCCTAATACAGGGACAAAATACAGGGAGAGGACACCCAAGAATATTGTAGATGAATTTGAATATTTAATAAATAATTTTCCGATTAAGCAGGTTTCATTTGTTGACCCGATTTTTCCTTTGTCTAAAAGTTCCGGCCTGGAGTTCTGCGGGGAAATGATCAGGCGCAGGCTAAATAATAAAATAGTTTGGACCTGCGAGACACGGGTTGATAAGGTAGACAGGGAGCTTTTAAAAGCAATGAGGCAGGCCGGCTGCAGGAGAATATTATATGGACTGGAATCCGGAGTCCAGGAGCTATTGGATAACGTTAAGAAGGATTTTACCCTGGATAGCGCAAGAAAGACCATTGCCTATACTAAAAAAGAAGGCATACAGACGGCTGGTTTATTTATGATAGGCCTGCCGGGTGAAACAAGCCAGATGACCCGCGGGACTATCAATTTCGCAAAAGAAATAGACCTGGATTTCACTAAATTTTCTATAACCGTTCCTTACCCCGGAAGCGCCCTTTATGAAGATTTAACAAAAAGCGGAAAACTCGCGAGGCACGATTGGGAGAATTTCGTTACCTTTAACGATAACCCTAAAGAATTGGTATCTGTTTCGGACAAAATAAGCCCGGAAGAATTAATCTATCTGCAGCAAAAAGGGCACAGGGATTTTTATATGCGCCCGAAAGTCATCCTTAACCAGCTATTTAAGGTCAGGAGTTTAGGAATAAAAGACCTTTTTTATGGCCTGCTTGGGTTATTTTACCGGCACAGAAACCATTAAGATAAATATGAAACCAGATACTCATTCAAAGTCCGGATTAGATTGCCTGTTAGCTTTTGCGCCGAAATTTAAAAATTTTTATAAGCCTATCGGAGAGCATATGTTTACCGTTATCTTGCCCATGGGCTTATTGTCTATCGCCGATTTTGTTTATAAGAAAGGATACCATACCCAGATTGTACATCTGGGCCTTGAGAAGATAAATAATCCCAGGTTTTCATTAAAAGAATATTTAAAAGAAGTAAATCCCAAAGTGGTGGGCTTGAGCCTCCACTGGCATTATCAGAGTTATGACACAATTGAGGCAGCTAAGGAGATTAAGGAATGCAACCCGGGTATTTTTGTCGTGTTGGGAGGGTTAACTGCCAGTTATTTCCACGAGGAGATAGCCAGAGAATTCAGCTGTATAGATGGAGTAATAAGGGGAGACGGTGAAGTGCCGCTTCTTAGGCTCCTGGAGGCATTATCTATACAAGAAAGAGATTTTTCCAATGTCCCTAATTTTACATGGAGAGGCCCGGAAGGCATAAAGACTAATAAGATAACTTATGTCGCCAAGCAAGAAGACCTGGATAATTCCAATTTTACGAATTTTGATTTATTGAAGAACCATAAATTGTATATAAAGATGCAGGACATGCGGGGTGCGCGCTGGTTAACCGGCGTAACTAACAAAATACTGAATAAATTCCGTCCCGCCGCTTATTTCCCTTTGCTTACCCATAAAGGATGCCCCGTTAATTGCAGTTATTGCGGCGGTTCAAAGCTTAGCCAAAAAATAACCTGCGGCAGGGATGATGTGGCTATGCGTTCTATCGGGAAAGTAGTCGCGAGCATTAAAGAAGCCCAAAAATACGGATACAACGAGATTTACCTGTCTTACTTGCCGCTAAATAATAACAACCATTATTTTGAAGAGCTTTTTGAAGCTATAAAAAAAGCGCAAACAGAAATGGATTATTATCTTGAATGCCCGGATTTGCCTCCCAAGAGGTTAATTGAAGCATTCAATGCTATCCGCCATAACGGTTCTAAATTATACATTGGGCTATCTCCGGAAACGGGTTCGGAAGAGGTCAGGAGATTTAATAAAGGGTTCTATTACGACAACAATGAATTAATAGAAACGCTCAAATCCATCAATTCTTTTAAAATCCAAGTAATATTATATTTTTCTTTAGGATTACCCGCGGAAACGGCAAGAGATATTGATATTACCCTTCATTTTAAAGAATTTTTACGAGAAAATTTTCCTAATATCATTAGCATTTCTACCGTTAATCCTGTATTAGAGCCGGCATCCCTTATGCATATCTATCCCGAGAAATACGGGATAGTTAAAACCAGAAATACTTTTAAAGATTTTGTTTTATCCAGCAAGGATACGAACAAGGAAGGTTTTCTCACCCCAAGGCTGGGTTATTTTAAGCAAGATTTCTATCCACCGGGAGAAAATGGCCGGCTTTCCCGGGAAGATTCTTTCAGGATTTATTTGCAGGAGACTATATGCGGCAGTTCCTGCAGATTATCCGATTTCATAATTTCTGATTTTCTCAAGACGGACAATATTTTCCTAAAAAAAATCATATCAAAGAGTTCCAAAAGCATCTGTAATATAATCTCGGCTTTCAGGGGGTTATGCAATAGATGTTTAATATAATATAACTAAAGGAGGTGCGGGATGAAAAAGTTAATGTGGCTGGTGTTGTTGGCGCTGGTTTTCGGGTTATTGGCTACGGGTATAGTTTATTCTCAGACAGCAGAAGAAAACAATATTGAACTACAGTATGCGGTAAAGGAGCTTAGCCCCGATGAATTAAGGGATTTATTTGATAATTGGGGAAAAGATAAGCTCAAATCTGTTTCTACCGTTAATGTTTCCGGAGATTGGTGTTTCACGAAAGAGACTACCAGCATTGAAGAGAAGAAGGGGAGAATAAAAGTAACAATGCGGCTGGAGCAGGGAAGCGATGATCAGGTCAAGGGGGCCCTGCAGACTTTTTATTATGAAGATGGCGAATGGAAAACCGGAAGGCAAATAATCATCGAAGGGATAGTAGCTAATAATATGTTATCCGGGGACCTGCTTGATGGGACAGGCCAAAATCTTGGTAAACATAAGTTTGTGTTTAGCGGAAACGACTGCCGGGGTGTGCTGAATACCGGCGAGACAAACATTTTTGAGATAGAAGCAATACGCTGCGGGGCAAGATAAGCATATATGGAAGCTATTTGCGGGCGGTTTAATTTTAAAACAAAAAATCCGGTAGAAGAAAAGCTGATTGACAGGATGTGCCATGCCTTTGACTGTTACGGTTTAGATAAACACGGAATATTTTGCGAAAGGCAGATAGGAATCGGCATCAGGGGATTAAACGGCGATAATTTAAAATCTCCTTTATCTAATGAAAACGGTTTAATCCGGGTAGCTTTTGAAGGGGTAATTTATAATTCCCAGGATATAAGGGGTTATTTATTACAAAAAGGCCATTTAATTAAAACTCATGATTATGGCGAATTAATTGCCCATCTTTATGAAGAAATGGGGGAGGATTGCGTTAAGAAGATTAACGGGATGTTTATTTTTGCGCTTTGGGACAAAAGGCGGGAGAAACTCCTGTTATTCCGGGACAGGCTGGGCCTGAAATCTATTTTTTATACAATTTCTGATGGCGCGGTAATTTTTGCCTCCGAAATTAAATCTATACTCCAGAATAGCGATATTAAGAAAGAAATTGATTTTGAATCTCTCCATTATTTTTTATCCTACAATTATGTCCTTGCTCCCTCCAGCCTTTTCAAAAACATAAGAAAATTACCTCCGGCGCATTGCCTTGTAGTTTCTTCCGAAGGAACGGAATTAAAGAAATACTGGGATTTGCATTTAGATGAAATAAAGGCGGAAAAAGAAGAATTCTTTATAGAAGAACTCCTCCGATTATTGGAAACAGCGGTTAAAAGAAACTTAGACAGCCATAATCCGGCAGGTTTATTATTGAGCGGAGGGATTGATTCTGGTTCAATAGGATTATTTATGTCGCGTTTACAAAATTACCCTATTAAGACTTTTACATTAGGTTTCCCGGAAAAAGATTACGATGACGACGTAAAAAATTCTCATTTTATATCTGAACGATTAAAGGCAGAGCATAACGAGACTTTTCTGGGAGCGGATAAAATAAATATAAACACCCTGAAGGAAATAATCTATTTTTTGGATGATCCTATAGCTGACCCCGGAGTATTTGCAAGTTATTATATAAGCAAATTCGCAGGTAAATACGTTAAAGTTGCCTTGTGCGGGGAAGGGGGCGATGAGCTATTTGCAGGTTACGAAAGTTACGCCGCCGATAAAGTAAACCGCTGTTTTTCAAAACTGCCCCTTGCGCCGCTTTTAAAATATCCGCTTTCTTATCTATCCGGATTTATTCCGGTTTCAGATAAGCCGAGGAGCCTTGAATATAAAATCAAATGTTTTTTTTCCGGTTTCGGAGGTTCCCCTTTACAGGCGCATAGCAGGTGGAGGCAATTTTTTTCTGAACAGGATAAAACAGAGTTATTGACCAGAGATTTTCTGGATAGTAAAGCGGGGGGAGAAAATTTGTTCGGAGTTTACCGGAATTATTTTGATTCAACCAAGAGCGGAGATTTAATTAACAAGTTATTATATGTAGACCTAAAGACTTACATGCCCGAATGCCTTAGAATGTTTGATGTTATGGGCAAATCATCTTTGATGGAAGTAAGGTCTCCATTTCTCGACCATGAGCTTGTTGAGTTTTTATTCAAGGTCCCTTCTATTTTTAAATTAAAGGGCTTTACTTCAAAATACTTGCTCAAAAAGGCAATGGCTAAAAACTTTTCTCACGGCGTATTCTCCAAGGCCAAGAGGGGGCTGAGCTCTCCCGTTAATGTATGGATTAAACACGGGTGGAAAGACATGGTAACGGACATATTATCCGCAGAAAAAACTAAAAGCCTGAATTATTTTAATCAGAAATATATAGAGCAAATATTAAATGAGCACTTCGGCAATATTAAAAATAACAGCTGGAAGATTTTGAGTCTCCTTGTTTTTTATTTATGGCATGATATTTACATCAATGCCCCAGCCGGTAAAAATTGTTAAAAAGAATTAATGAAGATAATTTTCGTATATAAGGGGTTTGAAAACATAGGTATTGAATATTTATCTTCGGTCTTAAAAGAAGGCGGGCACAAGACGCTGTTAGCTTTTGATCCAGGCTTATTTTATGACCAGTTTATAAAGATTAAACCTTTAGGCAGGTTTTTTGATTATAGCAGCCAATTAATGAAACAGGTTTTAGATTACAGCCCGGGCTTGGTCGCATTCTCGGTAGTCAGCTCTGATTACCAATGGGCGCTGCAAACCGCGCGGGAAATAAAAAAAAGAACAGCGGTCCACATTAATTTTGGAGGCATTCATCCCAGTTCTGTCCCCGAAGTGGTGTTAAAAAATCAATGCGTAGACTCCGTGATAATCGGAGAAGGAGAGTTTGCTTTATTGGAATTGGCCAACAGCCTGGAGAAGGGCAATTTGGATTACTCTATCAAAAATATCTGGTTTAGGGATGGGGATACGATTATAAAAAATCCGCTTAGGCCCTATATAGAAGATTTAGATTGCCTGCCTTTTCCAGACAAGGGCCTGTATTATGATTTAATCCCGAAATATAAGAGTGGTTATGCGGTTATAACCCGCAGAGGCTGTTTAAACAGCTGTTCCTATTGCCATAATAATATTTGGGATATGAGATACCCGCGCGAAGAAAAAAGGGTGCGGCTCCGGAGCTTAGAGAATGTATTCGCGGAATTAAATCTTGCCAAAAAAAGATACGGTTTCAAGCTCCTGCGGGTTAACGACGACTTATTTACTTCTGATGAGAACTGGTTGAAAGAATTCTCCCGAAGATACGAAAAAGAGATTGGAGTCCCGCTTTATTGCTTTGGTTCGCCTTCTACGGTAAACGAAAGAGTTATCGCGTATTTGAAAAAAGCGGGCTGCTATCAGTTGTGCCTGGGTGTCCAGAGTATTAATATGAAAACCAGGAGCCAGATACTGTACCGCAGAGATACTAATGAGCAGATTAAAGAGGCCATTGGTTTGTGCAGAAGATACGGCATCCGTTGTGTTGCCGACAATATTATCGGGCTGCCGGGCCAGAGCGAAGAAGATATATTGGAGATGGCCAGATTTTACAACCAGCACCGGGTTGACAGGGCATGTGTTTTCTGGCTTATTTATTTCCCGCGGACAGCTATTGTAGATACGGCATTGAAGATGGGGGTTCTGAATAAAGAAATGGCCAGGAGCCTGGAAGAAAACCCTTTGGCCACAGCTAACACGCTGCAAAACGCGCTCCATAAAAAAGAAATGCTTCGTTACCATTTACTGCTATTGTTGCTTAATTTCATACCCCCAAGAATATATAATTTTATTATAAACAGGAAGCTCTATCGCTATTTCCCTTTGATTAATCCCGCGCTTATTGAAATTCCTTTCACCATGTTATCTAAAGACAGGTTAGATATCGCCAGGAGAAGGTACTATATACGTTATTTATATTTTATGCCAAAGATATTAAAAGTAAGAATTAGTTCGGCGGTTAACAGGTTGTTTAATCTGAAATCAAAATGAAAATAGCATTTATTTTTCCTCCTTTTGACCATAAGAAGTTTGAAGAAGATATAGATATAGTCAGCAGGGAGTTTACGCAGCCGCCGCCTTTAGGGTTGGCTTATGCCGCAGCTATAGCTGAACAACACGGCCACGAGGTGATTATAATTGACGCAAATACTAAACCCAGGATTACCAGGGAAGAGGCGGTTGGCCAGATAATGAATTTTGGCGCCCAAATGGCAGGTTTTATGCTTACGGTGTACATGTTTCGGCAGACCCTGGAGTGGATAAAATTTATTAAGCAAAAAACAGGATTGCCGGTTTTGACGGGGAATGTGCTTCTGGATTTGTATCCTGACGAAGTAATGTCTCACCCGGAAATCGATTACGGCATCATCGGGCCGGCCACTAAGAGCCTGCCAGCATTGCTTTATAACCTGGAAAGAGGCAGGAATCTGGATAATATAGGCGGTTTGGCTTTTAAGGACGGCGGCAAAGTGTGCATAAATCCGCCTTCTACTCTCGAAGAAGATTTCGGCTCCCTGCCTTTTCCTGCCAGGCACTTGTTGTCAAATGAAAAATATCACACAATTGTGTCAAAGCGGAAGAATTTTACAATAATGATAACTTCCAAGGGCTGCCCCAGCAGGTGCGGGTTTTGTTATGTGAAGAACATACCCTATAGTTTTCGTACGGCAGAAAAAACAGCGGATGAGATAGAGGAGTGCTATAAAAAATACGGCATTCGCGAGATAGAGTTTTTTGATCCGCTGTTTACTTTTAATAAGCAGCGGGTAATCGATATAAGCAGGCAGATAAAAACAAGAAACCTGGATATAATTTGGGCCTGCAGGTCCAGGGTCGATACGATGGATGAGGAATTGTTGAATGAGATGAAATCAGGCGGGTGCAAGAGGATATATTATGGCATTGAGAGCGGTTGTCAAGAAATCCTGAATGCCTCGCGAAAAGGGATAACGCTTGACCGGATAAAAAGAATAGTCGACCTGACTAAAGACAAAGGTATCCTTGTGCTGGGTTTTTTTCTTATAGGGGCTCCCGGGGATACCATGGAGACGGCCTCTAATACAATAGATTTTGCCTTGAGCCTTAATTTGGATTATGCCCAATTCCATAAAACGATAGCTAAACCGGGTACCATCTTATACGACCAGGTAAAGGAAGCCACGGGCAGGGATTATTGGAGGGAGTATATATTGGGCCTGGCCCAGGAAGAGAGGCTTCCTTCGCCCTGGACTTCTTTATCTGAAAAAGATATTGAGGCCCTGACAGTAAAAGCTTACCGCAGGTTTTATTTCAGGCCTTTAAGATTAGGGAAAATTATTCTGGGAATTAATTCTTTTGATGAATTTTCGAGGTATATGCGTTCGGGTTTAGGTATGCTGAATGTTCATAGCGACCTTTAATTATTTTTAAATTAATCAAATCTCCATACGGCCAAATAGTAAGTTTTTAGGAAAATCTTATGCTCATATGCTGGTTCGCCCAGATAAAATTTTAGTATTTTTGGAGTAATCGCCCATAAATGTTCTTTTTCCCAAATCAAGAGCCTGAAGAAAGTGAAAAAGGGCTCATAGGGGACAGAAATTATTAATTGTTTCTTGGCAACTCTTTTTAATTCCAGGATCGCCTTGGGCGGGTCAGGCACGTGTTCCAGGACCTGCTGGCACAGGATAATGTCAAAGGATTTATCTTCAAAGCTTAAGTTTTGTATATCTTCTTTTTTGATTGCGCTGTTTTTCGGGCAATAGTCGGAGACGGTAACTTTGTATCTATCTTTTAACTTGTCATGAAAAAACATGCCTTCGCAACCGATGTCTAACAGGGTCTGGCTATTTGTGTCCAGTAATTTATTTACGGCTCTCCATCTATATAGCCTGAGCAGGTTATAAAGGCGCGTTTCAGCGTTCTTTAATAGTCCCATGAGCAATTTCGGTTACTATTTATTTAAATTTGGTATAATTAGATGGCTTTCTAAAAAGTTTAGCACGAAAAGACAGGCAATGGAAGGTAAAATTTCCTTATTGGCTAATCGGCAGCAGGATTTAATCAAAAAGGATTGCCGGGGAATAATGGATAAGATATGAAAATAATTTTGGTTAATCCGCCGTTTGAGCAGAACTACCCTATTATCAGGAATAGAAGAAAAAAGGCTATCCTGGAAATAGTGCAGCCTTTAGGCCTCGCTTATATTGCGGCGGTCCTGGAGAAAAATAATTATCAGGTTAAAATATTTGATTGCGCGATAGGAATATCCCAGCTTGACTTGATAGAATCCCTGAAGAAAGAACAACCCGATATTGTGGGTATTACAGCTACGAGCTTATCTTTCCTTAGCGCGAAAAATATAGCCGCCAGGATACGCGCCTGTTTACCGCAGTCTTATATTATCATCGGCGGGCCGCATATTACTGCTTCGCCCGGCGATTTAATCTCCTGTAAATATTTTGATGCGGCGGTCATCGGAGAAGGCGAGGTGACTTTCTTAGAATTGGTTAAGCGTATTGAGAATTCCGGCCTGGAATGCCTGGGGGATATGGAAGGCATAGCTTATCTAAGGGGCGACGATGTAGTTTTAAACAGGAAGAGGGATTTTATCGGTAATTTGAATGAGCTGCCATTCCCGGCGAGGCACCTATTGCGGCCCCTCTATGAATATTTCCCTTTTTCCGCTTCTTACAGGAAGCTGCCCGTGGCTACTATTATAAGCAGCAGGGGTTGCCCCCTGGGCTGCACTTTTTGTGACCAGGCAATATTCGGAACGGTTTACAGGTCCAGGAACGCGGACAATATTTTAGATGAGGTTGAACTGTTAATAGGTAAATTCGGAGCCAGGGAGATAAGGTTTTACGACGATGTCTTTACCTGGAACAGGAATTCAATCTTTGAATTATGCGAGAAAATGAAAAAGCGCAATATAAAGGTATCCTGGACATGCTTTGCTACAGTCAATACGATAACCAAAGAATTATTGCAAAAGATGAAGGATGCCGGGTGCTGGCAGGTTTCATTCGGCCTGGAATCCGGAGACCCAACAGTATTAAAAGCCCTTAAAAAGAATATTACCTTAGAAGAGAATAAAAGGGCGCTCAGATTAGCCGCAGAAGCGGGCTTAGGCGTAAGGGCGCATTTTGTTGTGGGCAGCCCCTGGGAGACAAAGGAGAGCTTAGAGAAGACTCTGGATTTTGCCAAGAAATCCAGGATAGACTACGCTCATTTTATTAAATTTATGCCTTATCCCGGGAGTATCGCTTACCGGATGCTTGCTGAAAAAGGGTATCAGTTTGATTATAACCAAAAGTTTAATATGCTGGATAACGCCGATATTATGTATGTCCCCGGGTCAATGACCAAAGAAGAATTTATGGGTTTTCTTAACAGGGCAAAAAGGCAGTTTTATTTCCGGCTCTCTTATATATTACGCAGGCTCGTGTCTGTAAGGACATGGCTTGAGGTAAAAGCCCAAATCTTCGGGTCGCTTGCGTTCTTTTTGCATTATAACTTCAGTAATCATGAAGAGAATATCTCAAATTAAGGTTTATCTGTCTATTATTTTATTTCTGGGCATTGCGCTCAGGCTGTATAAATTAGGGGAACATAGCCTTTGGGCAGATGAGGCAAATTTTGTAATTTTCAGGATGATTTTTAGCCCGGGGCATCTTCTGGAGAGCGGGAAATTCTTTTGGGAAGTTATTTGTAACGAAGGATTTGGCATGGGTAATTACGGCTACCAGATTTTTTCTTCTATCTGGAGCTGCCTGGTTAAGAGCGAATTTATGTTAAGGTTGCCTTCGCTTATTTTTGGTTCCGCCGCCATTTATTTTATTTATAAAGTCGGCAAACTGCTTTTTGATAAAAAGGCAGGCCTTATAGCCGCTTTTATTATAGCTGTTTGCCCTTTCCACGTTTATTATTCCCAGGAATTCAGGATGTTCTCTCTTATGGTTTTATTATCCTTATTTTCGGTGTATTTTTTAATACGTTTTCAACAATCCGGCAGGAATAGTTTTCTTTGGGGGTATGTGTTTTCTAACGCTTTAAATTTCTACGTGCATATAACAACCGCTTTATTTATTCTTGCCCAGATTGTATTCTTTTTATCGTTTCAAAACAAATACAGGGGCCTGTTTAGAAAATGGGTAATGGCAAACCTGGCGGTTTTATTCTTAATCATGCCGGCAGCAGTCTATACAATAATAGAGTTAATGCGCCAGGGAGGCGTAGAAACAATCTTCAGCTTTACTATTACTCCTGTTTATCAATCCAGGCACATGCTGCTATTGTTGCCGATTTATACGCTGAAGAATTTTTGCGTAGGCTATACGGCCCCTGCATTAGTCTGGGCTGCCGCTCTTTTGTTATTTTTTATACTCTTTATCTGGTCTATATTCAATGCAGAGAATAAAGAAAGCCTGTTTCTTTGTTTATTCTGTTTATTTATTCCTATCCTTGTCATGTACGCAGGCAGGAAGTTTCTGTATGCCGACAGGTATCTCATACCCAGTTCAGCATTCCTGTATTTAATCGTCGCTAACGGCATAGCCCGGCTAAAGGCAAGGTATCTGCTGGCCATCTTGATGCTTATTCTTGTCTTTGATGCGCTTTCCTTGAGCAATCTTTATAGAAACTGCCTGCCGTGCCCCTATGAACAGCGCTATGCAGTGCATGAGAAAAGAGCGTGCAGGGAAGCCGTAGCCTATATCAAAGAGCATTATCAAGAAGGAGATGTTATATTTCATACCGATACCAACATAACCCTGCCCTTCGATTATTATTTTAATTATTACTTTAAAGAAAGTAGCGATACCGCTGTTGACAGAAAAAAGAGGGGGTTCGGTTTAATATTGGATTTCTCAGGGCGCGGAAAAGATTTAGCGGTTTTTAATGCCTGGAGTAAAGCGGGCAGGCTTCTGACAAAAATTTCTTTTCCCGTTAAGGGCCATAAAAGGGTGTGGTTGGTTTTTAGTGCCAGGGAGTTTGATGATGCCCTTGTGCCCGGCTCCAGAGAAAACCGCATCCTGGAATACATAAGCAAATACTACACAAAAAAAGACCAAAAATATTTTAAAGGGATTATTTTGTATTTGTTTGAGAACCCGTCTGTATAAATGAGTTACGATTTAGTCTATATACACCCCACAGGGCTGGACCACCATAGTTGGTCGCCCATAATACCGATGGGTGTACCCGCCTTAATGCAGTCGGTTGATTGTAAGAAAATAGGCGTATTTTATGACCAGGTCAATGAAGAATTGATCAGGAGCGCTAAAATAGTTGCCCTAGACCTGCACTGGTATTTTCATCTTTACCCAGTGGAGGTGATATCCGCTTACCTCAAGAGGATTAATCCTTCAATAAATATAATAGCCGGGGGATACACGGCTACAGTTTTGGCTGAAACCATTATAAAAAATTTCAAGATTGATTTTATTATAAAAGGGGATGCAGAATATCCGTTTGTGCTTTTAGTCAATGGCCTCCTCGGTAACGGCGATATTCGCAATATTCCGAATATTGTGGCAAAGAGTTTTTCTTCAAAGCAGGATTACTGTTTGACCAAGGACGGGTTTAGCTCATATGTATATAATGATCTAAGCTGGTTTCCTGCGCTGGAGAAAATAATCCATAAAGCGCAAAAACTTAAATATCCTTCGTGGATAGGGCCCTGGATACCCGTAAGTAAAGGCTGCAAATACCAATGTAGTTTTTGTTATGGCAGCCCTTTCCTCCAGGAGAAGATTAATAAGAGAAAAATTGTCTCAAGGCCGGCTGATAAGGTCAGGGAAGACCTGCTTAAATGGAGCCGGGATGAGAAGATCCGCTATGTTCATTTTATCAGCGATTTCCTGGATTCCGAAGGCAGCGATTACGCAAAAGCCGTCTTGAGCGCGCCGTACGACCTGTCGGTTTATTATGAATTTTACAATATTCCTTCAATTGAAGAAGTAAATTTATTCCTGAATGCCTTTAAATATTGCCATTTCTGGTTTACGATAAAAACAGACCATTCTTCCGGCAAGAACCTGAATAATTTTGAGGCCATGCGCGCGCTGTTCGATTATTTAAAAGATAAAAACTGCCGCATCGGCTTATGTGTCCAGCCTAGGCAGATTTTCAGGCATAAAGATTATTTTAAAATGTTTGCTTCGTTAGCCATTCGAAATAAAATTGATTTGCTCGAATATAACTGGGATATAAAAGTGCCCGATCCGATGAAAGACCAGGAGTCCGAATTCCGTAATTTCTTTAACTTAAGCAAAAAAAGCGATATTTTCCCGTATTTTAAGAAAAGGAGTATTGAAATAGCTTACGGGCATAAGGCGTTTTTTTCATTCCTGATGATGCTTGGTACATATTCCGTACTGGTGAAATGTTTATTTAACTTTTGCACTCAATCCTTTAAAGAAGCAACAAAAATATGAAAAAAGTCTTTTTAGTTAATCCTTTAGCGCTAACAGATAAAAAAGAAAGAATCCATTTTTTGCGGGATTATTCGGGAGCCGAAATCCCAACTTCTATGGCTTATCCTCCTTTGGATTTGTCCTATGTAGCGGCAATCTTACGAGAAAACAATATTCCGGTTACCCTGTTAGATGCCAGCACATTGAATTTGCCCCCTTCGGAAGTGTTAAAGCCGGCAGCTCAGGAAAGGCCGGATTTTATAGGTATCCCTTCGGCCTGGGGGAGTATTCCTTTTGATATAGAACTAGCCAAGGAATTAAAAAACAGATTACCTTCCGTAAAGATAGTCATTTGGGGGGTAAATGTAACTGCAAACCCCGAGATCGCGTTATCTTCTGGATATATAGATTTCGTGATTCTAGGGGAACCCGAAAAACCATTCCTGGATATTGTTAACGGAGTGCTTGCGGAGAATGTAGCATATAAATCAGGCGGAAAGACTATCCTGGCGAAAAGGTCCTTGTTAGAAAACTTAGATTCGCTTCCTTTCCCTGCCAGAGATTTGCTGCCTAATGCAAAATATACGGCGCCCTATGCCAGGAAAAATCCTTTTACCAGCGTTTCTACAAGCAGGGGCTGCCCTTACAGTAAATGCAATTTCTGCCCTACCAATATCTGGTATATGAACCGGGTGAGGTACCGTTCTGTAGAGAATGTGATGCAGGAGATAGGCGAGATTATCAATAAATTAAAAATACATTCAATAATTTTTAGAGACCAGTCGTTGACTTTCGAGCAGGAGAGGCTTATTAATATTTGTAATGAAATTATCAGCAGAAAGCATCCTGTAAGCTGGAGGTGTTTCTCGGGTGTAGGGATTAGAAACAAAAAATTGTTTTCCATAATGAAAAAAGCGGGATGCTATCAAATTAATTACGGTTTTGAGAGCGGTTCTCAGGAAATACTGGATTTGAATAATAAAGGCACCACGCTGGAAGAGTCCAGGGAAGCCGTCCGTTTAACCAGGGAAGCGGGAATTGAAGTTTCGGGTTCCTTTATGCTGGGGATGTGGGGAGATACAGAAGAGACCATTAAGAAGACGGTAGATTTTGCCATTAGCCTTGATATTGATTACGCGGAATTTATATTGGCTACGCCTCTGCCGACGACCAAATTTTATGAGCAATGCGGCCTTCAGGATAAAACGGGTACCTTTATATCTCAACGATGGTATAATAGGTCATATAATTCAAATTTGCTCTTGAAGGACAATTTCCTGGAAAAACAGCTCAAAAGCGCGTATAAGAGATTTTACTTCAGGCCCGCTTATATCTTTAGCAGGCTCTGTAATAATCTTTCTTTAGAACGCTTATTTCTGCAATCAAAATCAGCCGTTTCATTATTCAGGAAGATATGGGGATGATGAGTCGTTTTCAATAGGGGATAACATTATGAAACTTTCTGTTCCGTTCAATGGCGATCCGGGATTATTAGGTAAAATAAACAGGGATAAGGTAGTGGAAATATATGGAAAACTTAGCCATGATTTTACCGGCGGAGGAAGAGCCGCTTGCATAAACCCGCGCGTTTCCAGGAAAAGATTGGTTAATTGCGTAAGACAGGCGCATCTTTTTGGTATTGAATTCAGTTATCTTATTAACGCTGCCTGTTTAGGGAATAGCGAGTGGACGCGCTCCGGACAGCACAGGCTGCGCAGCCTTCTTGATTGGCTTGCCGAAACAGGCGTAGACAATATCACTGTCGCCTCTTCTTATCTAACAGAACTTATAAAGAAGAACTATCCCTTTAAAATACATATATCCAGCATGACGCAAATAAAGTCTATAAGGCAGGCAAAGATGTGGGAGGAGCTGGGGGCGGACGAGATTGCCCTTTCCCAGATAGATGTAAACCGTAATTTTTCCATTATTGAGGCGATAAGGCGTAATGTCGGGTGTAAGATTAAATTGATTGTAAACGAAGATTGCCTCTTCCACTGCCCGAACTACTCCTATCATGCGAATATAGCCGCCCATGCTTCGCAAAATACCCTCGGAAATTATTTCCTTGATTATTGCAGGATAGACTGCCGGCTCAAAAAAATAAGCGATCCAGTTAACTTTATCCGGGCCAGTTGGATAAGGCCGGAAGACCTGCATTATTATGAAAAAGCGGGAGTGGATATTTTTAAGATAATCGACCGCGGCATGACTACCGAGGCGCTTGTGCGCATAGTGAAAGCTTACACGATAAATAGGTATGACGGAAACCTGCTTGACTTGCTGCCCCACCCTTCAATCAACCTGACATTTAATAAATCGGAGTTTTTAAGTAAGATCAGGTATTTCTTTAAGCCTTTTTACGTAAATGTCTTTAAGCTCTATAAAGTGAAGTCTATTATGACCGATTTTGATGCCTATATCGATAACCGTGCCCTGGATGGGTTTCTTGATTTTTTCCTGGAGAATAATTGTGAATTAAGATCCTGCCAGGAGTGCGGATACTGCGAGAAAATTTCTAAAAGAGCCGTAAAGATAAATAAGGATTATCTAGATAATGCCAGGAGCCTGCACCGTAATTTCCTGGATAAGATTGTTTCGGGTGATATATTTAAATATTAGAATTACCGATGGGGTGCGCTATTGAAGAAACATTATCCATTTGTAATAATATTTTTGCTTATTTTATTTTATGCAGTAAATAATTTTATTTGGCTGCGCTTGAACGATTTCCCTCCTTTTGCGGGACAGGCATACCATTTGTCAAAAGGCTTAGAATACTCGCAGGCATTTAAAAATCCCCCCGGTAAACATCCGCTTGTTATGATGTTAGAAATAGACAAGTTGCGCCCACCTCTTTTTCATTTATGTTTGGGTATCGGGAATATTATATGCGGGAATCCTATAACCGTATGTGCGCTCATCAATATTTTATTTGCGGCGTTATTATTTCTTTCTGTCTATTATATAGGCGGCTTGCTGCAGATTAAAAGAGCAGGGCTGA